>WLME01000019.1 GCA_009700365.1 Actinomycetota bacterium
TGCACAAGTGGATCACTTGCATATCCCAATCCCAGAACCTCCTCTTTGAGCGGCATGGTTAGCGAGAGATAATCAAAGTTCTGTGAGCTCTCACGCATGAAATGCTCTAGCTTGCCAGAAGGTACTTCAATCGCTTCGTAACGTCCTTCTATCCCTAGATATTCAAAGGCGGCGTTATGCAGAACTGGTGAAAGTGAATGGGATACTGGAAATCCAAGGACCGCGCCTCTGATCAATTCTTACTCCTAAATTTGCCGTCACGTAAATTCTTCTTATATTCAAGCTTCCAGCTGTTAAATTGGGAAATACTGTCGGTGAACCTTGTATCAAATGGAGCTACAGTGATGAAATAAAGCCAATCTCCGACTGCGGGTTTAATAGCCGCTTGCAGCGCATCAGCGCCAGGGTTATTAATGGGACCAGGAGGCAATCCATATCGTCTATATGTATTAAATGGTGAATTGATGAGAGTCGACTGAGTGCTCAGAAAGACACTCCCTCTTGTTTTCTTTACATAATGAACTGTGGAATCGAATTGCAAGGGCATCCCTTTGAGTAATCGATTGCGAATCACTCGTGAAATCTTACTGAAATCTTCTCTGTTTCCCTCTGCTTGGACTAACGAAGCGATGATGAGCAACTCTTGTGGTGAGTACTTCTCCGAGGAGGCAAAGAATCCGGCTGATTTCATTTCTCTGGTAGAACGTTCTACCATGCTTTGCAGCGCAATGAGAGCTGGTGTGCCTTCCGCAAAACTATACTGGGCTGGAAATAGTAAGCCTTCAAGAGAGTTAAATCCCTTTGGTTTAACAACCTTTATTAGAGCTGAAGCAACATCTGTCTTTGTGAAATTACCTTCCCAAAATTGAGGAACAATCTCAGATAGCCATGCGCCTTCTTTGATATTTATTAACCCAGTTATTCGAGTTGAGTCTAAAAGCTGATCGAGAGCTGTCTTTGCACATAGGTGAAGATTGATGCGATGGTTTCCAGGGGCAATTTTGTTTGAACGAGGATCCCCAACAGCGACTCTGAAGAAAGCCTCAGATGACTTAGTAACACCCTTCGCAAAGAGAGTTTGTGCAATTGCAGAACCTGTCGCTCCAGCATCAACTTTTACATCTACGGACTTATTGCTTGGCTCACCGCAACTGAAATCTGGAGAGGAGGATCCTGGTATTCGAATGAAGTGTAGGGATAACGTCAGGAGAAATACCAATGAGAGTGCCGTAAAGACTCGGCGAGCAATCACGCTATTGGTTCTTTTCACTGAGTAATCCCTGCTCCAATATGGCAACCGCCGACATTGCATCTATCAAAGACTTAGAATCTCGAGATGACACGTGGGCATCTTTCAACTTTCTCTGTGCGCTCACTGTAGAAAGTCTTTCATCCACCATACGGATAGGCACCGATGTAATTGTCTGAAGCTGAGCAACAAAGTAGGAAACCTTCTCGGAGCTCTCCCCTATTGTTCCGGCCATGTTGAGAGGATCCCCAATAAATATCATTACCGGCTCATATTCAACCAAGAGCGCTGAGACTTGAGTTAGGAAATCTTTAGATTTCGTCTCCAAAGTGCACAATGGGGAAGAAAGGATTCCGTCTGCATCGCAAATAGCAACACCTGTACGCACTTGTCCGTAATCAAAGGCGATGCGGCGGCCTCGCATACTCGTTACTTTCCAGAGATGGAATCTGCGATAGCAGCAAGTGCTGCCTGTGACTTTGCAGCATCGGTACCACCACCTTGAGCGAAATCATCTTTACCGCCACCGCCACCGCCAAGAATTGTTGAACCAATTTTTACAAGTGAACCTGCCTTGAGCCCCGCAGCTTTTGCAGAATCGCTTACAGCGACAACAAGTACCGGTTTTCCATCATTGACGCTGATGAGAGCAATTGCAGATTGATTTGCTCTGCCTTTGAGATCAATCGCGATCTTGCGAAGATCATCCCCGCTAATGTCATCGGCAAGCACTGCAGTTACCGTCGATGTTCCGTTGAGAATCTGAGCTGTATCCGCGAGGGCGCCAATCTGACCCATTGCCTGAGCTGAGCGAACGCTCGCCAACTCCTTCTCGATCTCTTTTATCTTTGTCAAAAGATCGGAAATTCGCTCTGGGAGTTCTTCTGGGCGAGCACCCTTAATAATTTCGGTAAGTGTATTGAGGAGAACGTGCTCGCGAGCTAAAAACTTATATGCATCAACGCCAACGAGCGCTTCAACTCGTCGAACACCGGCTCCGATCGATGATTCACTTAGCAGTTTCACAACTCCGAGCTGCCCCGAACGTTCAACGTGAGTTCCACCGCAGAGTTCGCGTGCCCAGTCGCCAACACTGACGACACGAACTTGATCTCCATATTTTTCACCAAAGAGCGCCATTGCACCCATCTTTTTCGCAGCATCCTGAGTCATAGTCTCTGCAGTGACGGCCAGATTATCGAGCAAGAGTGTATTGACGCGAGACTCAACTTCATTAAGTACTGAATCTGGTACAGCTCCAGTTGAAGGAAAATCGAAGCGAAAACGCCCTGGCGAATTCTCAGACCCAGCCTGCGTTGCAGTCTCACCTAGGATTTCTCGGAATGCTTTGTGAACCATGTGCGTCGCAGTGTGTGCGCGAGAAATTGCATGTCTTCGTTCAATATCAATTATCGCAAGCGCTTGAACCCCAGTTGTCACTTCTCCAGAAATGACACGACCACGATGAACCGATAATCCGTTTACTGGAGTTTGTACATCTTCAATCTCAATCACAGCCCCACTTGAGAGAGTGATTCGTCCTCCATCGGCGAGCTGGCCTCCACCTTCAGCATAGAAAGGTGTTCGATCGAGAACGATTTCTACATCTTGACCAGAGATCGCTGCAGGGACGCTGATTCCATCAACCAGAATTCCGTTGATTACAGATTCGGTCTCATTATGCGTGTAACCAACAAAAGATGATGGCCCTTTAGAATCTGCAATTTTCTTGTACTCAGAGAGATCCGTGTGACCGCTCTTCTTCGCCTTAGCGTCGGCTTTAGCTCTATCTCTCTGCTCGTTCATAAGTCGACGGAAACCATCTTCGTCAACGTCAAGACCTTCTTCGCGCGCCATTTCAAGGGTAAGGTCAAATGGGAATCCATATGTATCGTGCAGCTTAAAGACATCTTCGCCAGGAAGGATTGTCTTCTTACTTGATTTCAATTGCGTGGATGCGAGATCAAATATTTGAGTTCCGGCCTTGAGAGTCTGAAGAAAGGACTCTTCCTCTGCAACAGAGACTGCCAGAATCCTCTTTTTGTCAGCAATAAGTTCAGGATACTGAGGACCCATAGCACCGATAGCGGAAAGAGTGAGCTCGGACATTATGGGATCGTTAACGCCCATCAGACGCATATTTCGAATGGTGCGTCGCATCATTCGACGAAGTACATACCCACGGCCTTCATTACCTGGTGTTACTCCATCACCAATGAGCATCGCTGCGGTACGAGCATGATCTGCTACAACTCGAAGCGAGACATCGGTATCTTGAGATTTGCCATAATGCACTTTGGCTAGAGAAGATGCCTTCTTAAGAATCTGCATCGTTGTATCAATCTCATAGATGTTCTCAACTCCCTGCAATAGCGCTGCAGTACGTTCAAGACCTAAGCCGGTATCAATACTTTTTGCTGGAAGTTCTCCGAGAATTGGGTAACCATCTTTACCGCCACCTGCGCCTCGTTCGTTCTGCATAAAGACGAGGTTCCAGACTTCCATGTAACGGTTTTCGTCCGCTATTGGTCCGCCTTCGACTCCGTATTCGGGACCTCGATCATAATAAATTTCAGAACAGGGTCCACAAGGACCAGGAACGCCCATAGACCAGAAATTATCTGCCATATCGCGACGTTGAATTCTCTCGCGCGGAATTCCAATCTTCTTATGCCAGATATCTGCTGCCTCGTCATCATCGAGATAAACAGTTACCCATAAACGATCTTCAGGGAAACCATAGCCGCCATCATTGATTGGTCGAGTGAGAAGTTCCCACGCTAAGGAGATAGCACCTTCCTTGAAGTAATCACCAAAGGAGAAATTTCCACACATTTGGAAAAACGATGCATGGCGCGTTGTCTTACCAACTTCGTCGATGTCGAGTGTGCGTACACACTTTTGCACAGATGTGGCACGCTTATATGGTGGCGTTACTTCGCCTAAGAAGAAGGGCTTAAAAGGAACCATCCCAGCATTAACTAAGAGCAAATTGGGATCATCGGCAATTAACGATGCGGAGGGAACTACTGTGTGCGTAAGACCTTGTCGGTTCTCAGATTCGAAGAAGCGCAGCCAGCGCGAACGGATTTCGGCGGATTCCACTAGTCAGATTTTTTCTTCGACTTGCGGCCCTTACCAAGAGTTGCGGCGCCAAGTAGGGCGCCAGCAACTCGACCAGTAGGGCTATCCATAAAGCCGGTAGTAGCACCGGTTACCTTCGAAGTCACTTCTTCTACATTCTTCGTAATCTTTGCAATGCTTTCGAGCGGTCCATTGATGAGCTCGAGGGTTCGCGTCGACTCGGTCAGTAGAGGGGTTGTGTCATCAGTAAAAGCCTTGAGCGAAATCTTCGCCTCATCAATGAGCTTGCTCACTCGGAAAACTGCGTAGGCTACTGCGACCGCTATTACCAAGAGTGAGATAGCCGCGATTATTGTTGCAATTCCGCCTGGACCCATAGTTATTAGCCTACCCGACTTACTCCTTTGGAGGAGTCCAATCGATAGCAGCTTCCTTTCGTTGCGCAGGAGTAATTGGTGTTGGTGCTCCCGTCAAGGGATCTCCACCACTGGCAGTCTTTGGAAAAGCGATTACTTCTCGAATCGAATCAGAGCCAGTAAGAAGTGCACATACACGATCGAGGCCTAGGGCGATTCCGCCATGTGGGGGCGGTCCATAGTTGAAAGCTTCAAGCAAGAATCCAAATTTACTTTGAGCTTCTTCATCAGAGAGTCCGATAACTGTGAATACATCCTTCTGAATATTTCTATCGTGGATACGAATCGAACCACCACCGAGTTCAGTTCCGTTGAGAACGATGTCGTATGCGTAAGCCAGGGCAGAAGCTGGATCTGATGTGAAAGTCTTTGCGAATTCTGGTTTCGGTCCAGTAAATGGATGATGCACTGCGGTCCAGCCACCGTTATCTGTCGGTTCAAACATTGGAGCATCGACTACCCAGAGGAATTCCCAGGCACCTTGATTGATTAAGTTGCAACGCTTTCCAATTTCTAATCGTGCAGCGCCCAATAGCTGTTGCGAAGAGGCCCTATCCCCTGCAGCAAAGAAGATTGCATCACCTGGTTTAGCTCCGACGAGGGAGGCAATACCGGCCTGTTCTTGCTCTGAAATATTCTTTGATACCGGTCCGCCGAGTGTGCCATCTGCATTAACGAGAATGTATGCGATTCCTTTAGCGCCACGAGCTTTCGCCCAATCTTGCCATGCATCAAGTTCTCTACGTGGAGAATCTGCTCCCCCTGGCATAACTACTGCGCCAACATACGGCGCCTGGAAAACTCGGAAAGGTGTCGCCTTAAAGAAATCAGTTACCTCAGTAAGCTCGAGACCAAAACGCAAGTCTGGTTTATCCGATCCATATTTATCCATCGCATCGGCATAGGTCATATGTTTTATAGGAGTAGGAATATCGTAACCAACAGACTCTTTCCATACTTTCACAAGAATCTTCTCCGCCACAGCCAAAATATCTGCTTGGTCGATAAAGGACATCTCGATATCAAGTTGAGTAAATTCTGGTTGACGATCTGCTCTGAAATCTTCGTCACGGAAACAACGAGCAATCTGGTAGTAACGCTCCATTCCGGCAACCATCAGTAATTGCTTGAAAAGTTGTGGTGATTGAGGAAGTGCATACCAGCTACCTGGTTGTAAACGAACGGGAACTAAGAAGTCGCGTGCACCTTCAGGAGTAGAGCGCGTTAAATATGGCGTCTCAATCTCAAGGAAATCCAAATCCTCCATGACATTGCGAATTGCTGAAGTCACTTTGGAACGCATTCGAAGATTTGAAGCTGGACCCTCGCGACGAAGATCTAGATAGCGATAGCGCAGTCGTACTTCTTCAGAAATATCAACTTCGCTTCCTGAATCAACTGGGAAAGGAAGTGGGGCGGATTCGCTGAGAACAACTACATCATCACCCATTACTTCAATGGCGCCAGTTGGAATATTTGAATTTTCATTTCCTGCAGGGCGAAGAGAGACCTCGCCTGTAATTTGAAGGCACCACTCGGCTCTTAACTGTCCAGCCATCTTTTCATCACGGATTACAACTTGTACTGAACCCGTGGCATCACGAAGGTCGATGAAAGCGACTCCACCATGGTCGCGACGACGTGCAACCCATCCTGCCAGAGTCACCGTTTGGCCTGCATGTGAGGCACGAAGCGATCCTGCATCGTGATTTCTTAACATCGTCAAATGCCGCCTTTATTGAGAGTTCGATGAGAGCGAGAGTGCTCGCGATAATTCATTCTGCAATTGGTCAATCTTAATGGAGGTTACAACGCCATCTGACATCCTTTTGAGTTCCACAGTCCGTGCAGTGAGTTCAGATTCACCTAAAACAATGACATAGCGAGCACCAGATTTGTCGGCAGCCTTCATTGCTCCTTTAAGGGCGCGATCGCCAAAGGCCAGTTCTGTTCGAACCCCTGAAAGTCGCAATCCTTGTGCGATGACAAGAGCCTCTTCTTTGGCGAGTTCCCCCAGAGGAATAATGAAGAGATCCGATGAGAACTCTTGAGATGGAAGCGTTGATTCTGCAATCGCTGCAAGAAGTGCCCGATCCACACCAAGACCGAACCCGATTCCCGATAATGATTGACCACCAAGAGTCTCCATCAGGCCGTCATAACGACCACCACCACCGATTCCACTTTGAGCTCCAAGATCAGAATGTACGAATTCAAATGTTGTGCCTGTGTAGTAATCCAGACCACGCACCATTCGTGGGTTGATGGTGAAGTCGATTCGCATCGCTTTCAAATATCGCTGAACAGCAGCAAAATTTGCAGCAGATTCTTCTGAAAGGTAATCAAGCAATATCGGAGCCTTCAACATTGCCGCTTGCATTTCTGGTCTTTTATCATCGAAGAGACGCAATGGGTTTATCTTTGCGCGATTTGAAGTTTCTTCGTCCAGATTAAGCTCTGAAATAAATGCAAGAAGGTCTACGCGATGTGAAGCTCGAGACTGCGCATCTCCAAGTGAAGTAATTTCAAGCTGGTAATTCTTCAATCCCAGATTCTTAAAGCCGCGATCTGCAATGGCAATTACTTCCGCATCGAGTGCTGGATCTTCAATACCAATCGCTTCAATTCCTACTTGGTAAAACTGACGATAGCGTCCGGCTTGCGGCCTTTCGGCACGGAAAAACTGTCCCGAGTACCAAACTTTGACCGGCAATTGTCCACGATCAAGATTCTGTTCAATGACTGCGCGCATTACTCCTGCTGTGCCCTCTGGTCGCAAAGTGATAGAACGTCCGCCGCGATCTTCAAATGTATACATCTCCTTTGAGACCACATCGGTGGATTCGCCAACACCGCGCGTAAAAAGATTGGTGTCTTCGAAGACAGGAAGTTCCATCAATTGATATCCGGCTTCCTTGGCAGGTGCAATCAACTGCTCTCGAACCCATTCAAATCCTTGGGACTCCGGAGGCAGATATTCGCGAACACCTTTTGGTGCCTGAATCTTCTCGAACTTCATAGGGATGATTCTTTCAGATAAGGGTTATTTTTTCGCTCGAATTTAATCGTGGTCTCTGGTCCATGTCCTGTGAGAACCCGTAAATCGTCAGAAAGTGGAAGAACTTTGGTCTTTAAGGTCTGCATCATCTCCTTGGCACTGCCAGTTGGAAGGTCAGTTCGACCAATCGAGCCAGAAAAGAGAACATCACCGCTAATCAACAATTCATCATTTATCGTAAACATTAAAGAACCTCTCGTGTGTCCAGGAGCATGAATTGCGGTGATATTCATATCTAAAATATCGATGTGTGATCCATTCTTGAGCTCTTGAACTTTCAATGGCTCGCGGAAAGTCATTCCTGAGAATTGATTAGCTAATTCTTCTCCAACTATTCCCAGTGGATTTGCGATAAATCGTCGATCTTCCGAGTGAATATATGCACAGATGTCGTAACCATCGGCAACAGGGGCTACAGAGAATGTGTGGTCTAAATGGCCATGAGTGAGAAGAACGGCAACTGGCTTCAATCTAAATTCATCGACAATCATCTGTACCTCGTGGGAAATATCTGGCATTCCAGGATCCACGATGATGCATTCAGCTCCAGCCTCTGGGGCAATAACCCAACAGTTTGTGGCAAACATTGGGGCGGGAAAGGAGCGGACAAGCATCTTTGACCCCTTTTTCTAGCGTGGTTTTACGACTCGCGGATGCACAGGGTACCTTTGACCTCTCAAACACTCGCACACATCAACGAAGGTCGCGTTCACAATGAATGTAGCCGACGCGCTGAAGGGGAAACCATGTCAGATATCAATCCAACTGCTCTAGCTCAAACACACCACATTCCAAGTGCTGCATCCGCACTTGTCGGTGACCCTTCACGATTTGGACGAGTCGCAGAGGATGGCACCGTTTACGTGCAAACATCCGAGGGCGAAAAGGCAGTCGGTTCTTATCCTGGAAAAACTTCAGAAGAGGCGCTGGCTTACTTCGTACGTAAATTTGAGGCACTCGCCTCAGAGGTTGCGCTCACAGCAGCGCGCATCACAAGCGGCGCGATGGTTCCGCAAGATGCCTATGAAGCTGTCAAGAAATTACGTCAGCAAGTTCGCGAATTAAATGGCGTTGGAGATTTAGCCGCACTCGCACAATCCGTTGAGCAGATTGAACCGCTCATCGAGGGACATCGCGAGGCATACGAGGCAAAGAAGGCTGCAGAGGCAGAGGCAAAGGCTGCGCGTCGCGCCCAAATTATTGTTGAGAAAGAGAAGATTGTTGCCGAGGCAGAATCGCTCGCACTATCTGAGAACTGGAAGGTCACTGGAGATCGCCTCAAGGCTCTGCTCGATGAGTGGAAGGCTGCTCCTAGACTTGATAAGAAATCGGATGCAGATTTCTGGAAGCGATTCTCTGCTTCACGAAATAAGTTTGATAAGCGACGTCGCACGCATTTCGCACAATTGGAGGCTACTGCTGGAAAAGTTTCTGAAGCAAAGAGTGCAATTATCATCGAAGCTGAAAAGCTAGCGACATCCACAGATTGGGTTGCTACGGCTCGACGTTTCAAAGTATTGATGGACCAATGGAAAGCCGCTGGTCGAGGCAAAAAGGGTGACGACGCAAAACTATGGGCTCGCTTCAAGGCAGCTCAAGATCAGTTCTTCACAGCCAAGGGCGCGGATTTAGAGAAGCGTGAAACATCTATGGCCGCGAATCTGATCAAGCGCGAGGAACTCATCGTCAAGATTGAAGCGCTAGTTCCATTTACTGATGTAAAGCAAGCCAAATCTGAGTTCCGTGAACTGATGAATTCTTGGATAAAGATTGGAATCACAAATCGCGATAAGCGTGCTGCTTTAGATGCACGTGTCTCAAAAATTGAAGAAGCTATAAAAGAAGCTGAGGCAGAAATTTGGCGTAAGACAGACCCAAGCGCAAAGGCTCGCGCTGCTGAAGTTGTTAAGCAACTTTCTGACTCCATTACAAACTATGAAAAAGCAGCATCCAAGGCAAGTGCCGCCGGAAATGAGAAGAAGGCTAAGGAAGCGCTCGAATCTGCAGAGGCTCGAAAGGCTTGGCTTGCCGAAGCCGAGAAGCATCTAGCTGAATTCAATTAACTTCTAAGTTCTGTAAACGTCGTACACGCCTTCGATACTTCGAACAGCTGCTAAGACCGAATCAAGATGTTTTGCATCTGCCATCTCGAAGGTAAATCGTGATATCGCCACTCGATCTTTAGACGTGCTCACTGCCGCGCTGAGAATGTTTACATGCTGTTCAGACAAGGTACGCGTGACATCTGCAAGAAGTCGCGCCCGATCAAGTGCCTCAACTTGGATGTTAACCAAAAAGATACTTGCTGCTCCTGGAAGCCACTTCACACCGACAATTCGCTCGCTCTGATGTTCACGAAGATCGCCCGCATTTATACAATCATCTCGGTGTACAGAAATACCAGATCCTTTTGTAATAAATCCCATTATGGGATCGCCAGGAACGGGCGTACAACAACGTGCCAACTTGACCAATACGTCATCGACTCCTTCGACTACTACAGCACTTGATGTGCGACGAGTGGCTTGAATTCCTGTGGGAATGTATTCAATAGTTGGTTCGGGATGCGAATCTTCAGCACCTAAACTTGCGACCAATTTGTCGATGATTGATGCCGCGGAGACGTGCCCATCACCAACTGCGCTATAGAGCGCATCAATATCTCCATAATGCATTTCGTGAGCAAGTTCGAGAAGTGAATGTCCTGCGAAAATTTTCTGTAGGGGAAGGCCCGCCTTGCACATCTGTCGTGCAATAGATTCGCGTCCGGCATCAATTGCTTCCTCGCGGCGCTCTTTACTAAACCAGGCTTTGATCTTAGATCTCGCACGCGGGCTCTTAACAAAATTTAGCCAATCTCGGCTAGGGCCTGCATGCTCACCTTTATTTGTAACAATTTCTACAACATCACCGTTATTCAATTTCGACTCAAGAGGCACAAGTCGACCATTTACCTTGGCGCCAGCACATCGAAGTCCAACGTCTGTGTGAACCGAGAATGCAAAGTCGACGGGAGTGGATCCACCAGGAAGTGCAACAACGGAACCTTTAGGCGTGAAGACAAACACTTCAGGGCTTCCCAGATCAAAACGGAGCGCTTCTAGGAATTCCGAAGGGTCTTCGGTCTCTTTCTGCCATTCATGCAATTGGCGCAACCAGAGCATTTCAGGTGATGAGCTCTGAGGGTCTCCCCCTTGTTTATATTTCCAGTGAGCTGCAATACCGAATTCAGCTCGAGAGTGCATATCAAATGTTCGTATCTGAATCTCAATTGCCTTGCCATTTGGACCAATAACTGTTGTGTGCAACGACTGATATAGATTGAATTTGGGCATCGCAATGTAATCCTTAAAGCGGCCCGGAACCGGGCTCCAGCGGGCGTGAATTGAACCAAGCACCGCATAGCAATCACGAACATCATTGACGAGAACTCGAATTCCTACCAGATCGTAAATATCGTTGAAATCTCTTCCACGGACGACCATCTTTTGATAAACGCTAAAGAAATGTTTCTTGCGGCCCGTCACTGTGGCATTGATTAGATCTCGCTGTAGATCTGATTCGACAGCTTCTATTACTTCAGCGGTGAGTGCATCCCGAGAAGGAGATCGCTCTGCAACCAAACGAGAGATCTCCTCGAACTTCTTTGGCTCAAGAACTGCGAAGGAGAGATCTTCTAACTCCCATTTAAGTGCATTCATTCCAAGGCGATGAGCGAGAGGCGCATAAATATCGAGAGTCTCTCGTGCTTTTCTTGTTGCACTTTCGCTAGATACGAATCCCCAGGTTCGCGCATTATGCAATCTATCTGCCAACTTGATAACTAAAACACGTATATCTCGTGACATCGCGATAACCATCTTGCGAACGGTCTCGGCCTCAGCTGTTGGGCCATATGTAAGTTTGTCGAGTTTTGTCACTCCATCAACAAGATTTGCAATTTCATCACCGAAATCAACTCGTAATTGCTCGAGAGAGTAAGGAGTGTCCTCGACCGTGTCATGGAGCAGTGATGCAATCAATGTTGTTTCATTCAGCCCAAGTTCGGCGAGAATCTGTGTTACTGCAACCGGGTGGGTAATGTATTCGTCGCCGGATTTACGGAGCTGGCCTTTGTGGGCATTCTCTGCGACGAGGTAGGCACGTTCAATCTCTGCGACATCAGCAGAGGGGTGATGCTCCTTAAGCGCACCAATCAAAGGCGCGATTAAGGGCAACGTTTGCATATAGAGAAGAGGTTACTTGCGACCCTTGCGCTTTGGTTGATTGCGAGGTCCGCTGCCCGTTGATGGGCGTACTGCCTTTACCTCTGCAACTACTGGCGCTCCCCCGCGTGCTGCAACTCGCTTTGCAAGAGCCTGCATAGCTGGCTCTTTCTCGCGAAGTTGTGCAAGGAATGGAGGTGCTATGAATACAGAAGAGTAAGTTCCAACAGCAAGTCCGATAAACAGAGCAAGTGAAAGATCTTTGAGAGTTCCCGCGCCAAGAAGTCCTGCGCCAACAAAGAGAATCGAACCGACGGGAAGAAGTGCAACCAGCGATGTATTCGCAGAACGGACAAGTGTCTGATTGACCGCCAAGTTCGTGGCTTGCGAATAGGTCATCTTGCTATTTGCTGCCACTGATTTCGTGTTCTCTCGAACCTTATCGAAGACAACTACTGTGTCATACAACGAGTACCCAAGAATTGTAAGGAATCCGATAACCGTAGCTGGAGGCACATCAAAACCAACTAAGGCATAAATGCCAACAGTGATCAAAACGTCGTGAACTACTGCGACAATCGCCGCAAGCGCCATCTTTGGTTCAAAGGCCATAGCCA
>WLME01000002.1 GCA_009700365.1 Actinomycetota bacterium
AAGAAGGCAGCAGCTAAGCCAGCAGCGAAGAAAGCAGCGCCAAAGCGCCGCAAGAAAGCAGCAGCTAAGCCAGCAGCAAAGAAGGCAGCTCCAAAGCGCCGTAAGAAGGCTGCTAAGAAGGCTAAGTAATTTAACTTCTTATAAAAAACCCCGCCAGGTAACTGGCGGGGTTTTTTATTGCAAGAACAAATCTTTAATTATCTGGTTTTACTCTTCTAGTGGATTCTCTTTCAATGAATCTGTCACTCGTTCAAATATTTCAGCAAGCACTCTCTGATCTTCCTTCGTGAGGTGATCGATAAATCGAGTGCGAACGCTATGAACATGATCCGGGGCAGCGGCAACAATCGCCTTCCATCCCTTGGCTGTCATCACCGCAAAGTAGCCGCGCTTATCTATAGGGCAGGCTTCTCGCTTTACCCATCCAGCCTTCTCCATGACCTTAATTCTGTGTGAAAGACGCGACCTTGAGAGCATGGCGACATCAGCCAATTCGCTCATGCGCATCCGGCGATCAGGTGCATCACTGAGCTGCGCCAAAACCTCGTAATCTGCCATCGAAAGTTCGTGGTGATCGAGGTCGTAATCAAGTGCTTCAAGCAGACGCCGGCTAGCGATGATGTAGCGGCGCCAGGCCTTCATTTCGGCAGGGTTTAGCCAACGCGGTGTTGTACCGTTTTGTCCTGCCATGCGCATAAGTGTACGGCAGAAGTAGAATACGTTGAACTTTCAACTACTTCTCCTACACCGAATTGGATGACATGAGCCTCACATCAGGAATCGATATCGCCTCGCTTGACCCGCTGGTTCGCCCACAAGATGACCTCTTTCGCCACTACAACGGCAAGTGGCTTACTGAGTACGAGATGCCGGCTGATCGAGCAAGTGATGGAATATTTCGCAAGCTCCATGATGAAGCCGAGGCGCAGGTTCGCCAGATAATTGAGACTGCATCTGGTTCAGGTGAAGCTGCAAAAATTGGTGATCTCTACAAATCCTTTATGGATACCGATGCAATTAAGGCTCGAGGGATCTCCCCCATCTCTGAAGATTTAGCCGCTATTGATGCCATCACTAATCTCGAAGAATTCATTACCGTAATGGCCCGCCTTGAGATGCGCGGTATTGGCGGAATCTTCGGGGCAGGAATTCATCCCGATGCCATGGATTCCAAAACAAATATTTTATATATCGGCCAAGGTGGGCTATCTCTTCCAGACGAGTCTTACTATCGCGAAGAACAGTTCGCATCGATTCGCACAGCATTCCTGGATCACGTTGCAAAGATGTGCGCACTCGTGGGCATCGCAGATGGTGCAGCTTTTGCGGAGAAAATCCTCGCCCTTGAAACTCAGATTGCAACCCATCATTGGGATCAGGTGAAAGATCGAGATGCAACCCTGACCTATAACAAGTTCAGCCGAGCAGAGCTTGAAAACATTGCACCACACTTCTTATTTGACACCTGGGCCACACATGCAAAAGTGCCAGCAAAGGCATTTGAAACCTTGGTGGTCTGCGAGCCATCATTCTTTGAAGCTGTCTCGCAGATGCTCGAAAATTTTGATGACAATCGTGGCTCGTGGATAGCTTGGCTCAAACTCAATCTAGTATCTGCCAGCGCCGCATTCCTGACCGAAGACATCGTCCAGCAAAACTTTGAGTTCTACGCCAAAACATTATCGGGCACTCCTCAAATCCGTGATCGCTGGAAACGTGGAGTTTCCCTGACTCAAGGGGCCCTCGGTGAAGCTATCGGCAAGATTTATGTAGAAAGACACTTCCCTGAGAAGGCGAAGACCGAGATGAAGGTTTTGGTCGACAATTTGCTTGAGGCTTATCGCCTGAGCATTCTCGAACTCCCCTGGATGTCTGATGCCACCAAGCAGAAGGCGCTCGAGAAGTTACAGAAGTTCACCGCAAAGATTGGCTACCCAGATAAGTGGCGTGATTATTCGACTCTCGAAATTTCAGCAGATGATTTGATCGGCAACCTCTGGCGCATTGCAGAGTTTGACCATGCCTATGCCATTGCAAAAATTGGCGCGCCTGTCGATCGCGATGAGTGGCATATGACCCCTCAGACCGTTAACGCCTATTACAACCCACTCGCTAACGAGATCGTCTTCCCGGCCGGAATTTTGCAACCGCCGTTCTTTGACCTCAACGCCGAGATGGCCGCCAACTACGGTTCAATTGGCGCAACTATCGGCCACGAGATCGGCCACGGTTTTGATGATCAAGGTTCTAAATACGACGGTGATGGAAATATGGTCGATTGGTGGACCGATGAGGATCGTGCAAAGTTTGAAGAGCTCACAGGTGTCTTGGTGAAGCAATTCGATGCGCTCTCTCCTGAGAGCACCCCTGATATCCACATTAATGGCGCCTTCACATTGGGTGAGAACATCGGAGACCTGGGTGGCCTTGCAATTGCGTATAAGGCTTACAGATTAGCCCTAAAGGGGGCGCAGAGCCCTGTTATTGATGGATTTACTGGGGATCAACGCTTCTTCCTCTCGCATGCGCACTCCTGGCGCAATAAAAACCGTCCCGAGGAAGTGCGCCGCCGCATTGCAATTGACCCGCACGCGCCAGATGAATTCCGATGCAACCAAATTGTTCGCAATGTGCAGGAGTTCTATGACGCCTTTGGGGTTTGCGAAAATGACAAACTCTGGCTTGCGCCAAACGAGCGCGTTCGGATTTGGTGAAGGTAGAATCATGCCCATGAATCAGAAGCGAATTTCTCAGGTACTGGCCCTCACTCTTATTTCAGCTCTCGCACTCACAGGGTGCGGCAAGAAAGATTCGGGCCTTAATACCAATCCGGGTGATGCATCGGTCTTCACTGACGCTGCTGCGCCAACTGTGACTACAGGCTTTGGTTCTGCACTAGACCTTGGTAAAGATGTAACTATTACCTTCCAAGAAAACACCCGCTTTACACCTGGAGCGTATGCCTCTAATTATCAAAAGGGTATGGTCGCAAATAAGTTTGATGTCACTGTTCAAAACAAGGGAAGCAAAGCCCTTGATCTCGCAACCATGGCAATCTCTATGAAGTCAGGCAGTGATACCTGCGTTGATATTCTTGATGGAGATAACAACATTAACGGAGCTCCAACAGAGCCACTCGCTGCTGGCGCATCGGCAACATTTAGCTACGGAGTCGGCTGCTTAGCAAAAACTGGTGGCCCACTTGAACTCGGAGTCACACTCGGTTCTGATGTCGTAGGAGTTACAGGAACTCTTAAGTAACTCTGCTCTGCAGGTAAATCTATTCAGGGAAGTGGCATGCAACGGTTTGTTGCGGTGCTATCTGAATTGTTGCGGGCACAGAAACCTTACAAATATCTTGCGCCTTCCAGCAGCGAGTATTAAAGACGCATCCACTTGGTGGATTGACTGGGCTAGGTAGATCGCCCTGCAGAATAATTCGTTCGCGGCTGCGCCCAATCTTTGGATCTGCAACAGGCACCGCAGAGAGCAGAGCCTTCGTATAAGGATGTCGTGGATTTTCGAATAGCTCGCGCGTTGGCGCCATCTCCATAACCTTGCCGAGATACATCACAACAACGCGATCAGAGATATGTTGAACGATTGAAAGGTCGTGGGCGACGAAGAGGAAAGAGAGTCCAAATTCTTTCTGCAAATCATCGAGCAAATTGACTACCTGAGCCTGAATTGAGACATCTAGGGCAGATACAGGCTCATCGGCAACGATTAGCTTCGGCTTAAGCGCAAGGGCTCGAGCGATTCCAATTCTCTGACGCTGCCCACCAGAGAATTCATGTGGGAAACGATTAATGTGTTCGGGATTAAGCCCCACCAATTGGAGTAACTCGCGCACCGCATGCTCGACGCCACCTTCGGGATCAATGCCATGGATTGTGTACGAAGAAGAGATGATTGATCCAACAGTGTGGCGGGGGTTGAGTGAAGAGAAGGGATCCTGAAAAATCATCTGCATTTTAGAACGCACATGCTTCATCTCTTTACGACTGAAGTGAGTTATATCTTCGCCATCAAAGATGATTTCACCTGATGTTGGCTCGTAAAGCTTCATCACGGTTCGGCCCACTGTGGTCTTTCCGCAACCAGATTCGCCAACAAGGCCAACAGTCTCACCGCGAGCAACAGTAATGTTGACACCATCTACAGCGCGGACTTCACCTTTTACCTTGCTGAAAATTCCACCCTCTTTAGCTGGGAAAAATTTAGTCAGGTTACGGAGTTCCAGAATATTGTCAGTCACTTTTACGCCTTATCTTTCACAAGATTATTGAGATCAACTGTATCGAGATGGCAGCGAGATAGGTGTCCAGAACCTTTATCACTCAATGATGGAACGCTTGTGTTGCATGCTCCAGAGGAAACCTTTGATGAATATTCGCAACGTGGCTGGAATGCACACCCCGAAGGCAAGCTGATGAGTGAAGGAGGCTGTCCAGGGATTGCGCGTAATCGATGAGATTCTCCGCTAGAAATTCGTGGGACAGAGTTAAGAAGCCCCAGTGTGTATGGATGTTCTGGTCTATAGAAGATGTCATCAACTGTGCCATCTTCAACAATTCTTCCGCCGTACATAACGCAGATGCGATCTGCGACTTCAGCGACGACCCCTAAATCATGGGTAATCAGGATGATCGCCATATTGAGTTCGCGTTGGAGATCTTTCAAAAGAGAAAGAATTTGTGATTGAACTGTGACATCAAGAGCCGTTGTTGGTTCATCTGCAATGAGAAGAGAAGGGTTGTTGACCAGAGCCATGGCAATCATGGCTCGTTGGCGCATTCCACCTGAAAATTGGTGAGGAAAATCGTGAACTCTGCTGGATGGATCTGGGATTCCTACAAGTTCAAGCATCTCAATAGCTTTCTTGATCCCATCTTGCTTCGAGCCTTTGTTATAAAGATGCCAAGCTTCAGCGATTTGGTCTCCGATGCTGAAAAATGGATGAAGTGCAGACATCGGATCTTGGAAAATCATCGACATCGCTTTTCCACGGAGTCGGCGTACTGTCTCTGTTGAAGCAGAAATGAGGTCGACGGGACCTTCGGGAAGATTGAGAATTGCGCTGCCCGTAATCTTGGTGCGTGCTGGATTGTGTAGCCCCATAACTGCTAAGTTCGAAACGGATTTACCTGAACCAGATTCACCAACAATGGCGAGGGTTTCACCTAATCCAACTGAATAGGTAACTTCATTCGAAGCATGTACATCGCCATCCTCGGTCGGGAAGGTGACATTGAGATTAGTAACTTCAAGAAATTTACTCATGATGTACGCACCCGCGGATCAATAAATGCGTATGCGATATCCACGATTAAATTCATGATCAGAACAAATGCTGAAGCAATCAACGTTGTTGCCACGATGATCGGCAAATCATAGGTCTGGGTTACGGCTTTGATACTTAGCTTTCCAAGGCCGTTAAGCCCAAATATTCCTTCAGTGATAATCGCACCGCCCAAGAGGCCAGCAAAATCAAGTCCTGCGATAGTTACGATTGGTGCAAGAGCTGCTCTGAGAGTGTGCTTGCGAAGAATTACTTTTTCACTCAATCCTTTTGCACGCGCAGTACGGATAAAGTCCTCGCTAGAAGTTTCAATGACATTAGAGCGAGTAAATCGTGTATAGGTGGCTGCATAAGCAAGTGCCAAGGTTGCACACGGGAAGAAGAATGTCTGAAGCCAGCCGAAAGGATCAGTCCAAGGGCTATGCCAATTACCTAGTTCGAGCGGGTTCACAAGATTGAACTTAAGTACAATAAAAAGAACAACAAGAATGCCTGAGATAAAGGTAGGAAGTGAAGTTCCGACAAGCACGAAGACTGATGCTGCGCGATCTGCAAATTTTCCCTTTTTACGGGCTGAAAGTACGCCGAGTGAAATACCGACAGTGAGCCACAATATGAAGGCTCCGAGCGCAAGGCTGAATGTGAATGGAAAAGCTTCACCAACAATCTTTGTTACACATTCGTGGCGGGAGAATGAATATCCCAATGCAGGAGCTGCGCAGTGAATTGCAATCCCATCCTCGCCAAATGTTCTGCCAGCGAAGAGGCCGACTATAAATCGCCACCACTGCTCGAGGACCGAAACATCAAGACCCAATCTGTGGCGGTTTCCTTCTACAAGAGATGGCGTGCACTGCTTAGAGCAGACCAATCTGGCTGGGTCTACGGGGATTAAATCGAAGATGAAGAAGATAGTCAGGCTCACAATCGCCAGAAGAATCACTGTGTAGAGCAATCGGCGAGTTACATATGAAAGCATTTTCCTTCTCCTTCCTTCATTTTTTCACGTTTAATTGCGAAACTTGCGTGACCAAGGTGTGCGAGTTTCCTCGCACACCTTGGTTTACGCAACTTAGATCGTTACTGCTTTACGTAGAGCTGTCCGAAGCCGAAGCTTCCCTGTGGCTCCCAGTAGTACACGCCGCCAATCTTTGAGCCCCATGTCTGCTGAGACTTTCCAAAGACTGTACGGATATACCAGTACTGATCCATACCGTACTGTGAAAGTTCCTGCCACATCTTCGCTTGCTTCTTACGATCAAGCTCGACGAGTGCAGCATTTACCTTCTTGATAAATCCTGCATATTCAGGAGTTTTCTTATTCTTAGTGTAGTTACAGCAACCATCACCCCAAAGTTCTGGAATAACTGTTGATGCATTTGCCCAGTCTGCGCCCCAACCAGAAGATAAGAAGTCAGTTTCATTCTTATATGTCTCGAGGTTTGCATTGTAGGTACCGGCTGGCTTGTAAACAGTTTCGATTACAAATCCTGCCTTCTTGAGAGCTGCCTCAACAAGTACTGCTGCTTTCTTATTTGTAGCAGTATCTGCGCGGTAGTACTTAAGGCCCTTTGCTGGGTTTGTTGCACGGTCATATGCATCTGGGCAAGAAGTCTTAGCCTTCTCGAGCAGAGTCTTTGCATAGTCAGGGTTTCCACCGATCTTGAAGTTTGAATCGTGGATATTTCCCTTTGTAGGTGCATAGTCCATACCGATTACTGGCTTTACAGGGTTATCGCCCATTTCACCGTAATAGGTAAGTCCACCAGCAAGGTCGATGAGTGACTGGTTGTCGAAGGCAAAGAAGACTGCCTTACGGACATCGAGACAATCAAGGTGACCAGCTGAGTTATTTGCAGCAAGGTATGAAGTGTAAGGATCGTAGTTATTCATTCTACGGTTCTTCTTTGTTGGATCTTCGAAGAATGCAACGTTATTTGAAGGCTGCAATCCATCCATGTTGATACCGTTTGGAATCTGATCTTCTAGATCGATCTGGTCACGGACATCTTCATCCATACCAAATGTCACAATGATGTCATCTGGATAAGGAGTACGGATTGGGTCTGATGACTTCTTCCAATTTGGGTTACGAACAAGAATCATTTCATCATTGATTGCATACTTCTTGATCATGTATGGACCAGATGCCATTGGGCAAAGGTCGTACTTATCACCTGTGTCCTTAGCCTTTGGCACTGGGCCGCCAGCTAGGTATGTGAGGTAGTAGTTAAAGTCAGGAACTGTACGTACTAGATTGAAAGTGATCGTACGGTTGTCCTTTGAGCAATTAATTGACTTGTCAAAGAGTGCTTGACCTGTCTTCTTGTATGGACCCTTGTAGGCAGATGATCCATCTTTATCCTTTGGAATATCCAGCCATGCGATTGGGTAAGCAGGGCCTTCAACATATACATCGGTTGCGAATGTACGAGACCATCCGTACTTCACATCAGCACATGTAACTGGCTTGCCATCTTCCCATGAGACACCTGGACGCAAAGTGAATGTCCATGTCTTTGCTTTGTTGCTTGGCACACCTGTATTTGTAGCCATATCAGCTACAAGAGTTGCTCCATCTTTTCCTGGAACTGGCTTGTATGAGACAAGTGTTCGCATCACGTATGAACCAAGGAATGCGATATCGCGACCTGTGTAGATACGTTGAGGATCTAGATTAGGGAACTGCTCTGCGTGTGTGTAGTAATTCAAAGTTCCGCCAGTGACTGGCTTCGCTGTTGCAGCGTTAGCTGCATTCATGCCACCTGCTAGAACTACAGATGCAACAAGAGCTGCAACACTTGTAGTCGCTACGAGGCGACGAGCAGTAATTTTCATTACTGACATATGTCCTCCTTATGAGTACCTCTCAAGTCGCGGCCGCGGCCTGAGTCAAAACTTTGCTTTCGGGGCTAAACAGAACGTTGAGTTCTGGCTAGCACTTCAGCAAACTCCCCTAACCTAACTAGTTCAGTTAAGGAAACCTTTTATTATCCGATCTACTCAGATTTTGTATCCAATGCGTCTCGAACCGCATCACCTAAAAGGTTGAGGGCCAAGACGATAGAAATCAACATAGCGCAAGGAATAATTAAGTATGCAGGGTCTGCTCTCCAGTACTTAATAGCATCTGACAGCACTAGGCCGAAGGTAGAAGCTGGGGGGTTGATGCCCACTCCAAGAAATGAAAATACTGATTCAGCAGCAAGGTAGCCCGGAAGCGAGAGCGATAGAAACACAATTGCTGTTGGCCACAAGTTTGGAAGCATCTCTTTAGTAATAATGCGCCAATTTGAAGCTCCCTGAGATTGGGCAGCCATGATGAAATCTCGTTCGCGTAGCGACATTGCTTGTGATCGCACAAGGCGTGCGAAACCTGGCCACCCAAAGAATACGAAGAAGATAATTAACACAGTAAGGCGAGCGCCGTTATCGCGCACAATTCCAAGAGATTCAACGCGCTCGACCATTGGAATACTGAGCGCAATAATCATAAAAAATGATGGGAAGGCGAAGAGAAGATCTGAGAAGCGGCCAATGACTGCATCTACTCGCCCACGAAAATATCCGGCAGTAATTCCAAGAATCATGCCAATGCCAATCGAGGCGACGCTTGTAATGATTGCAACGCTAAAGGAGATTCGAGAACCGTAGAGCAACATTGAAAAGACATCGCGACCTGCGCCTGGTTCGAGTCCAAATGGGTGTTGAAGTGAGATTCCACCACCTGCACCTAGCGGCATCCCTTGGGGATCAAGGCCATCGAGATAGGTAACTGTCGAACTTAAACCAAAGAGTCGAGTAATAAGGGGTGCGCCATATGCAAGAAAAATAAAGAAGATGACGACAATGCTTGCGCCGATACCAGTCTTATTTCGTCTAAAACGTGCCCACGCAATTTGTTGGGGGGTGCGAAGCAGAACTTCAGACATGCCTAACCCCCATCACTTATTGCGAAGAACCTGCATCTTCTGCGTACTGGAGGGTAATGCTAGTTGAGCACAAAAGGAACCCCATTTGTCGGAATTCACCCCTTTTCTAGAAATGTTACAGAGTCGTTATCTCAACTCTTGCTGGGCAATCTTCTTCATCGCCACAAAGATGGGTATCGACAAGAAGCACCCGGCAAACATGGTGAGGACCCAAATGCGGGGATGATCAGCGCCCAGCATCAGTCCGGTAATGGCTGGTCCCAAAACCCCCGATACGCCCCACTGCAGACTCATCCACGCATTGGCACGGCCGCGAATATGCTCGGGAGAAAGTTCATTGGCAAGAGTTGGAATCGTTGGAGCCTGCACCATTTCACCCAGTGCAAATATCAGCTGGCTAATTGAGAGTGCGATTCCAGATGCAAAGAGAGTGAGGAAAGGCGCGAATCCGACAAAGAGCCAAGAGAGAGCCCAAATTACCCCGATTGAAATGAGAGCTGTGTACTTCGAATATCTCTCGAGTATGCGCATCACAAGTGGCTGAAGGATAACGATTGAAATCGTGTTGACTCCAAAAATTATTCCAAGCCACTTTGGCGATAAGCCAAGAAATTGTGTGGCAAAGACTGGGATTCCAGCTTGAATCGTTCCGTAACCAAATGTGAAGAGAATGATTCCGGCAATTCCAAGGAGCATCAGAGGTTTGATGGCGAATAAATCACGATATGTGCCTTCTTGCGGTTCATCTTCTTTGGGAATATATCTATTGACTGCTTCTCCATGAAGTGTGAGAACAATGAGCAAATACACAAGAAAAGAAGATGCATCAACCCAGTACATAATCTGGAATGAATGCAAATCACCTCGCTGAATAATGAGCGAGGAGATTAATCCTCCAAGACCTAGTCCTAAATTGAGCAACATAAAATTAAATCCAAATATTTTTGAGCGATCTTTTTCTGGAGTTAATCGGGTCAGAATCACGCTCTGACTTGGCCAAATCGCTTGCCCTGCAATGTTGATAAATGTCAGGGCAAGAATGGCTTGAAAATGAGTCTCTACCTTTGAAAGCGAAAGCGATGAAAGTGAGTTAAGAATCAGGCCGCCGATCATTACCTTTTTGGGACCAATGCGATCCACCAAGGCTCCCATTGGCGTGCTTGCAATAATGCTGACTATCGATCCATACGCCAGTAACAATCCACCAAAGGTATTGGTAAAACCTCGCATATCGTGCAGATAGACCAAGAGCAGAGACAGGGTCATTCCCCCACCAATTGCGTTAAGCGAAATTCCAAAGACAATTTTCCGAGACTGCGGATTCAGCAGGACGGTAAATTCCTTAAAGAGCATTTACTTCAATAGGCCTTGTGCTTGCGCCAGAATTTCTCCACGGTACTTAACTGTCAGAGAGATGTGTCCTTCGCCGGGCTTAAAAGTTAATTGTGCGGTTGGAATATGTTTTTCTAACCAATAAGAGTGCGCATGTGGAACCATGAAGTCATCATCGCCTTGCCACAAAAATACAGGCTTTGTGATTGCTGCAAGATCAAATCCCCAAGGTTTTACAAAAACCAGATCGTCATCAATCCATCCATCGAAACTCACAGCAAGTGCACTTCGCATCGAAGCAGCCATCTGGTCGGCTGCGATGCCTTCGAGTACAGCCTTATCTGCATCGCCAATGAGTCCACCGAAAGCTTCACGAATCTCATCGCCTGTCACAGATTTCATTGGTCCGGCGTTCTCTTCCATCCATTGGTCAATGACTGCTTCACCCTCAAGAGCTGCACCAAATTCATCGTGATTCTCTGGTCCCATTCCTTCAAGGAAGTCGAGATCATCAACACCATATGCGCCAACGCCAGCAAGGGAAATTGCACCAACATTGCGCGGATCAAAAGTACTTGCGATGCAGTGAGGGCCTCCACCAGACCAACCAATGGCAACAAATTGTGTAATGTTCTTTGCATCTAGAAGTTGCGCAATATCGTTATTGTTGCTGAGAACAGTGCGACCTGGATTGCGATCGCTGGTTCCATAACCTGCGCGACTGTATGAAAGTGCGCGTATTCCTGAGGCAGCGGCGGCTTCAAGCCACTCTGACCACATGCTTACATGACCCGGTGTTCCATGATGAAAAATGATTGCGCTCTCGGAATTAATCCCATTATCTAGAATTTCGAGTTCGCGACCATCTTTAAGTTTAAATTGAGGCATTTGGTCAGTCTATTACTCTGACACAATATGCAACATGGTTTCGGCAAATACAGATACAGGCTTCTCCTATGAGATTAGCCATGCCGCCGAAACCGGTTTGGCTCGCGCCGGAGTAATCACCACTCCTCACGGTCAAATTCAGACTCCGGCATTTATCCCGGTGGGTACAAAAGCAAACGTCAAAACAGTTCTTCCTGAAGCGATGAACGAACTTGGCGCACAAGCTCTACTTGCCAATGCATATCACCTCTATTTGCAGCCAGGCCCAAGTGTTTTAGATGAGGCAGGCGGTCTTGGTGCTTTTATGAATTGGGATAAACCAACTTTTACTGACAGTGGCGGATTCCAAGTGCTCTCTCTGGGTGTTGGATTTAAGAAAGTTTTGGCGATGGATGCTCAAACTTTTCGATCAGATCAGGTTATTGCTAAGAATAAGGAACGTCTAGCTCACGTTGATGATGAAGGTGTAACTTTTAAAAGCCATCTTGATGGTTCTATGCACCGCTTTACCTCTGAGATATCAATGCAGATTCAGCATCAACTAGGTGCCGACATCATGTTCGCCTTCGATGAATGCACGACCTTGCATAACACCCGCCCCTATCAAGAGCTCGCTCTTTCACGCACATACGATTGGGCTATTCGTTGTCTTGACGAGCATAAAAAACTTACTGACCAAAGAGCCAACAAGCCATATCAAGCGCTCTTCGGAGTAATCCAAGGTGCGCAATATGAAGATTTACGGAAGAAAGCCGCAGCAGATTTAGGTGGCATGAGCTCATCTGGGATTGAGTTTGACGGATTTGGAATCGGAGGAGCTCTTGATAAAGACTCTCTCGGAACCATCGTGGGTTGGGTTAATTCAACTCTCCCCCAAGAAAAACCAAAGCATCTCCTTGGTATTGGGGCACCTGAAGATTTATTCGTCGGCGTAGAGAACGGAGTCGATACATTTGATTGCGTGCTCGCATCTCGCATCGCTCGCACAAGTTCGGTCTACACAATGACGGGACGATTCAATATGTCTAATGCACCTTATGTGCGCGACTTTAATCCCATAGATGACGAGTGTGACTGTTATACATGCAAAAACTACACACGTGCGTATTTGTGCCATTTATTCCGCGGAAAAGAGATGTTGGCCGGAACCCTTGCAACAATTCATAATGAAAGATTTATCGTACGTTTGGTTGATCAGATGAGAATTGCAATCATAGATGGCACTTTTGCAGAGATGAAGAAGGAATTCATGGGGCGATATACCCATAAATCTGGCCAAGCGCGCAATTAATTAGTGGTGTAAATCTTTCAACTTTTCAGCTTCTGTACCCACCGGTGACCATCCGCCCGGAATCAATTCTTGAGCTTCAGTAGGTCCCCATGACCCCGCTTCGTATTGAATAACGGGACTTGGATTCTTTAAAAGATCTTCAAGAATTTGCCAAGAATGAAGCACTGCATCAATACGAGTAAAGCGAAAATGATCACCAAGCATGGCAGCACGCAATAGTCGCTCGTATGGACCTTGACGATCACCAAATTCTGCAACGAATTCGACTGAGAGATCGACTGTATCGGTTACAAGCTTTGTGCCAGGCTTCTTTGCCTGCAATGAAATATCCACGCCATCTTTTGCGCCCAGTCGGAATCGAACCTGATTGGATTCGCTCTTGCCAAAGAGCGCACGGGGAGGTTGTTTGAATTCAACAATAACTTCCAAAACTGTCTCGGGCATCTTCTTTCCAGTACGCAGGTAAATTGGAACACCTGCCCAGCGCCAATTATCGATAAACATTTTCATCGCAACAAAAGTTTCAGTGTCAGAATTTTCGGCGACGCCACTTTCATCGAGATAACCCTCGAATTGACCACGAACTACATCCGTTTTGTTGATATCTCGAATCGCAGATAGAACTTTAATTTTTTCATTCTGCATGGCTTCAGAACCCATATCAATCGGTGGTTCCATTGTCAGCATCGTCAATACCTGCAAAATATGGTTTTGTAGGACATCGCGAGTGGCGCCAACGCCGTCATAAAACTTTCCGCGCCCATCGATTCCGAAGTTTTCAGCCATAGTGATCTGAATATTGGAAACATAGTTTCGATTCCAGACTGGTTCAAAAAGGGTATTTGCAAAGCGGAAGACTAAAAGATCCTCTACTGCTTCCTTGCCCAAGTAGTGATCGATTCGATAAATCTGTTCTTCGGGAAGTAATTTCTTAAGCTCTGAGTCAAGTGCCCGCGCACTTTCAAGGTCTCGTCCAAATGGTTTCTCTACAACGACTCGTGCGCGACGAGTAATACCCACGATTGATAATGCTTCTGTTATTCGAGCGAAATATTCAGGAGCAATTGCCAAATAGATAACCGGAAGCTTGAAATCTTTGATTGCCTCGGCAAGAGCATGAAATGTTTGCGGATCCTCATAGTCGCCCACAATCAGCTGCATTTCGCTGAGAAGTTTCTTCAGCGCCTCTTCATCAACATCTGGCTTTCGCGCACGAATAGCGCTCTCTACATTCTCCTTAAATACCTCTTGCGTCCACTTTGACGATGCAACCCCAAAAATTTTTACATCAAGCTCACCGAGGTCTTCAAGATCGTAGAGTGCAGGAAATAACTTCTTCTTGGCCAAATCTCCGGTCGCGCCAAAGAGAACTAGTGCATCTGCCTTCATTACTTAGCCTTATCGGAAGAAGACTGTGGCTTCTCGTTATGCCCACCAAACTTGTAACGCATTGCGCTGAGGACCCGGTTGGCAAACTCATCATTGTTTCGTGATGCAAAACGTGAATACAGTGAAGCGCTCAGCACATGGGCAGGAATTCCGGCTTCGATTGCAGCCTGAACTGTCCAGCGTCCTTCACCACTATCACTGACCTGTGTTGAATACTCAGTCAGTTCAGATGATTCCACGAGAGCTTGCGCAGTGAGATCGAGCAACCATGAAGCGACAACGCTTCCGCGGCGCCAGACTTCGGTGATCGCAGGAATATCTAGGTCGTATGCAGGCGTCATTTCATCTGCTGCTTCAAAGATTGCCAAGCCCTCAGCAAAGGCTGCCATCATTCCGTACTCAATTCCATTATGAATCATCTTTACAAAGTGGCCCGAACCAACAGGTCCACAGTGAAGGTAACCGTATTCAGCTTGTGCCGGCTCGCCAGTGCGTCCTGGAGTTCTCTCTGCAGATTCGACACCGGGACATAGCGCTTTAAAGATTGGATCTAGCGAATGTACGACTGCATCGTCTCCGCCAATCATCAGCGAATAACCACGCTCTAGGCCGTAGACACCACCTGAAGTTCCTACATCAACAAAATTGATTCCCTTTAACTTAAGCAGTTCTGCATTTTTTAAATCATTCTTGTAATAACTATTTCCACCATCGATGATTGTGTCGCCGGCAGAAAGATGTTCGGCTAGGGCTGTAATCGTTGAATCGGTAACTGAGGCCGGAACCATAACCCAGACTGTGCGCGGGGTAGAAAGTTGAGAGGCAAGATGAGCCATATCGGTTGCACCGATAGATCCTTCGCTGGCGAGTGTGGCAACTGCATCGGAGCTAACGTCATATACGACTGATGTGATGTCGTGGCGTTGGAGGCGACGGACAATATTTGCGCCCATGCGGCCTAGGCCGACCATTCCGAAAGTGGTAGTTGTCATAAAAGATGCCTTTTCGCTTTAGAAAACGCTCAACGTTGAGGACCTTAGTCTATCGCGCACATTGGGTCGGTTGCGAATTAAGGCGAATTTCACATGAATTTATTCAGAAAAGAAGGCTTCTGTATCAACAATCAATCGCGTATGAGAATTTCCTCGAACATAACTTGCAGGTATAGATAGATCTCCTTCAATTACCTTTGTCACCGCATCCGCCTTGCTTTCACCTGCTGCAACAATCCAAACCTCATCTGCGCTATTTATTGTTTTCATCGTAAATGAGATACGAGCCGCTGGTGGTTTGGGAGAATCAGTAATTGCGAATACGGATCTCGTATCGTCAATGTCGGCAATACGAGGAAAAAGTGAAGCAACATGTCCATCTGGACCAAGCCCAAGAATATTGAGATCCATATCTACATTTTCTAGGGCAAGTGCATAATCTGCGACTGCCTCTTCGATATCTTTTGCAACATCACTTGCCAAACCTTCGTGAATGACGATGTTTGTATTCAAGACGGTGTTGTGAAATGGAAAAGCATTTCGTTCAAGACTTGCAGATTCGACGAATCTCTCATCACTCCACCAAATATGTAGGCCTCTAAAAGCATCTAGGTCTGCGTTAAATTCATGCACTAAAGCTTCAGAGATCTCAACTCCGAGAGTCCCGCCTGTCAGCACCAAGTGAAACTGACTTTTAATTTTGAGGCCTTTCTCGACTGCTGCAAGAATCTGGACTGTTACCTCTTCAGCCAACTCAGTGGCATCTGCATAAAGTGTCAGATCAAGCTCATCACCAATGTCTCCTATGAGTTCGTCAAAGTTATCAGTCATGCTCATTCTCCCCATCTCTGAATAAACTCTGAAGTAGACATCTCGTAGATATCTTCTGGACCATCAATCTCATCCATCTGCTGGCCTACGAAATCAAAACCGAAATGCTTGATCACCGCGATAGAAGGCAGGTTATCGGGGCTCACTGTGTATCTCAAGGTTTTAACCGCTTCAGATTCACTTACCCAGCGCCACATCCCAAGGAGTGACTCTTTTGCAAATCCCTTACCTTGATAGTGCGTTTCGATACCAAGCCCAATCTCCATCATTCCTTGCGCGTCAGGTGCACCATGAAAACTAGTGCTGCCTATAACTACATTCTCTTCTTTAAGCACAATAAATCGCACAAACCACTTATTTATTAGAGGGTCTTCTTTAACCTGTGGAACTCTCCAAGCAAGTGGGCCTGGCTCATCAATTAAAACTTTGAGCGGATTCGAGAAATTCCGATCCGCGATGGCGAGCTCATCGCTTTTATTTTCGAAAAGTTCAATCAGCCCTTCGGCCGAAATATGGTGTAGCTCTAATCGTGAAGTACTAATAACACCTTCATGCATAGGGAAAAGTCTTACAGAGCTGCGAAACCGTCAGCAAGAACACCAAGAGCATCCTTGAGAAGTTCGTCGGAGATTACTAGCGGAGGTAAGAAACGGATGACGTTTCCATATGTTCCGGCAGTAAGAATAAGCACGCCCTTGCTCTGGCAGAACTTAATAATCTTTGCCATCGCCTCTGGATTAGGATCTTTTGTACCGGCATGAACCAATTCGATTGCAATCATGGCGCCACGACCACGGACTTCACCGATGATTGGATACTTCGCCTTGAGTGCGCCGAGCGACTCAAGAAGAATTGCGCCGATGTGTGTCGCGCGTTCGACAAGATTCTCTTCTTCGATTGTCTCAATGACTGCGAGCGCTGCAGCACACACAACCGGATTTCCACCGTAAGTGCCACCTAGTCCACCCACATGTGATGAATCCATAATTTCAGCGCGAGCAGTAACTGCGGCAAGTGGCAATCCACCAGCTATTCCCTTTGCAGAAATAATCATGTCGGGTTCCATGTTTTCATGTTCGACTGCAAACATCTTGCCAGTGCGGGCAAAGCCTGATTGGACTTCATCAGCAATAAATACAATTTTGTTTTCTGTAGCAAACTTTTGAAGCCCCGGCATAAATCCAGGTGGTGGCACGATAAAGCCACCTTCGCCTACAACAGGCTCGATGAGGATTGCTGCAACATTGTGAGCGCCGATTTCTTTCTCGATCTTTGAAATAACCGCCTTAAGCGAATCTTCTGCAATTGTGTCTATATTGCCGGTATATCTATATGCATAAGGCATCGGCATGCGATAAATCTCGTTTGCGAACGGTCCAAAACCTTCTTTATATGGAACATTCTTTGCAGTAAGCGCCATAGTTAAATTGGTACGGCCGTGATAGGCATGTTCGAATACAACAACTGCCGAGCGCTTTGTGTAATGCCGTGCAATCTTTATTGCATTCTCTACGGCTTCTGCACCAGAGTTCTGCAAAATTGACTTCTTCTTAAAGTTTCCGGGAGTCAATCGATTAAGAGCTTCACAGACTTCGATATAGCCCATGTAAGGAACTGTGGTGAAGTTGGTGTGAGTGAAGTTAGCTACGGCTTCTTGAACTGCAGCAACAACCCGTGGCGCAGAGTTTCCAACGTTTACAACACCGATTCCTGAACCAAGATCGATGATTCGATTGCCGTCGATATCTTCAATGATTGCACCGTGTGCGCGATTAACAATAATTGGCATCGCTGTTCCGAGCCCTCCCGAAACAGCCTCTTTGCGTCTCTGCATCGCAGCAGTAGAAAGCGGCCCTGGAATCTCAGTAGCCAAATGGCGTGATTGTGGGAGGGGATCCTTTGATGTCATGGTTAAAGTCTAAGCCCATCATTTTCACCTAGGCGACGAAGTACTGCTCGGTACAAGTTAGGCTTGCCACATGAGCAACCTCAGGGAGAGCGCACCTCTGCTCGATGCCTATCTCTCCTACTTCGAAAGCTCCCGCACTCCATTCACGATTCCAGGTCACAAACAGAAGACCAGCGCTCTCGATGCAGGACTTGGCGCCGTAGTCGATGCTGACACGCCTCTGTACGGCGGATTAGATGAAATTAAATTAACAAACCAAACTCTCAGAACTGCTGAAGCACTCGCTGCAAGGCTCTGGGGGGCGGATTACGCACGTTTTTCAACTGGTGGTTCTACTCACGCTAACCAAGCAATTATTTTTGCTCTCGGAAAACCTGGTGACAAAGTTGCAGTTTCTCGCACCGCGCATCGTTCGGTCTTAAGTGCGCTGGTCCTCGCAGGTCTTGAACCCATTTGGATGTCACCAGAGATCGATAGCGCAACTGGTGTTCCTATTGGCATTGGCCTCGATGAAATGAAACGTGCGCTGAGAGAAAAACCGATTGCCGTACTTCTCACTGAGCCTGGTTATCTAGGAACGATTTCAGATCTACCCGTTCTCATTGAAGCAGCACATGGAGTTGATGTTCCGGTGATACTTGATGCAGCGTGGGGCGGACACTTCGGATTTCATACAGATCTTCCCCGTCATGCATTTCAGGTCGGAGCGGATGCACTCATTACGAGTACACACAAAGCCCTGCCAGGATATAGCGCTTCAGCGCTATTACTTGCACGCACATCTTTACTGAGTGAAGAGCGCCTCGAGCAGAGTTTTGAAACCACCCATACAACTTCTCCTGCAGGTGCACCACTTGCATCTATTGATGGAGTCCGGGCCCTTTTGCAGACCCGCGGCGAAGAGTTGATCGGAAATCTGCTCAGTAATGTTTCCCGATTCAAGGAGATTGTTCAGGCAGAGTTTGCACTTCCCATTTTCTTATACCCATCTGATTTTCCCACCGGACGCTTTGATCCCACCAAGATAGTTTTACGAGTGCAGCAACTTGGAGCATCGGGAGTAGATATCGAGAACGATCTTCAGGCAAGAGGAATTCGCGTTGAGATGGCAGATCGAGACACAATCGTTTTCCTCGGCACTATCGCCGATTCTCAAGCTGACTTCGATTATTTAGCCGATGCACTAATTCCCATTCTAAAGAAACGACAAGAACAACGACGTGAGAGTGCTACTGCTTTGAGTTGGTCTGTTGTCCCACAGCGAGCCTCATCTATGCGCGATGCCTATTTTGCCGAGACTGAAATGGTTAATTCCGCAAAAGCCGTAGGGCGTATCTCTGCAGATTTAATCGCTCCGTATCCACCTGGTGTCGCAGTAGTTGCGCCGGGAGAAATTCTTACAGAACAGATTGTTCAAGGCTTGAGTTCATCTCGCGCCGCTGGAGTCCGAATTGCATACGCGACAGATTTAACTCTGGCTCAATATCGGGTCGTAAAAAGCTAATCAAATTTAGTAATCGCGTATGAGTAATAATCCTGCGGTTGCCCATCCTCAATAAAGAGTGCGTGCAATATCCCTTCAAAATTCCAACCAGCTTTTTCAAAAACTCTTCGCATCGCTGCATTGTTTACATCTGTTGAACCTTCAAGCCGATGGGCACCGTGCTCGAATGCATACTTGGTTCCCACCTTCAAAGCATGCGTACCAATCCCTAGACCGCGACATTCTTCAGCGAGTTCCAAGCCCATATCCCAAGCGCCATCGGGGCGAGTTCGGTCGCAGTGACGAAGTTGAAAATCACCGACTAATACTCCATCGCTTTCAATGGCTAAATGCAAGTAATGATCAAACCATTGATCCCCATTCTCAAGTCGTGCCTTAAATCTATTGCGGCGTTCTAGAGAATCAAGGCCACGAATATCGCAGATGCGATCAAACTCATCTGATCGATATGGGCGAAGTAAAACCTGCATTACTCGCGATGCACTTTATGTTGGGCAGCTTGTGCAAGTGGGCGAATCGTCATTGAATCTACATTGAAATGATCAGGAAGCATTACAGACCAGCGGATAGATTCTGCAACATCGGATGCTGTTAAAGGGAGACTTACGCCTGCATAAACTTTTGCAGCACGCTCTGCATCACCGTTAAACCTGACTTTGGCAAATTCATCAGTCTTGACCATCCCTGGAGCAATCTCTGTCACTCGGATTGGTTGGCCATTTAATTCAAGGCGTAGGGTTTCGGCTAGTGAAGTTTCGGCAAATTTTGCTGCAACATAACTTCCGCCATTTTCATATGCTCGATGACCGGCAGTAGATGAGATAACAACTATATGACCTCGACCATGCTGCAACATCAATGGCGTCATCGCTTTCACCATACGAACAGAACCAACAACATTGATATCAAAGGTTTTCTTCCAGACTTCAGGGTCAGATGCAGTAACTGCATCAAAATCAAAGGCGCCCCCTGCCGAATTAATTAAGACACTTATTGGCTTTCCTGCGAGGTGTTTTGCGAGCGCATCAACACTCTCCTGATTTGTGACATCGAGTTCGCAAGCTTCAATATTTGAATCACTCTCGGCAAGTGCATCTAATCGATCTTTACGACGTGCCGCGGCAATGACGTAATACCCATTTTTTGCCAGCAACTGTGCAGTTGCAGCTCCGATTCCACTACTTGCTCCAGTTACTACTGCATATTCGCGTGCGCTCATTGGGAAAGGGTATATGTGACGACTATGATTAAGCCATGAGCAATCAAGTAGAAACAATCATCAATGTCCAACTCGAAAACCGCGATAAGAAGACAGTTTTCTGGCGTGGATTCCTAGCCTTTCCAGTCACTGTCTTTCTGACCTCTTTCGTTCAAGGAATGCACTGGGGCTGGTCAACTGGGCTCGTTGTGGTTCCTACCGTCCTTGCACTCGTAGTAAGAGGCGTATATCCAAGCTATGTACTGAGTTTTAACCACTCTTTGATCGAACTTCAAACGCGAGTAATTGCCTACACCCTTCTTCTCACAGATGATTATCCATCGATTGAACGTAATCCAAATGTTGCGATTCTTCTTCCAGATGTTGATGGCGGTCGCAAACTCAATCGTGGGCTTCCTCTTATTAAATGGTTCTTATCAATTCCTCTAGTCGTTGTTGGTCTCATCTACTCAGTTGTGGCTCTGATTGCGACCTTCTTTGCCTGGATAGTTACCTGGTCCACAGGCACATATCCAAAGTGGGCCCTTGATATTGTTCTTGGAACAGTAAAGTTCTGGAACCGTGTTTATGGGTATGCAATCATTCTTGTCACAGATGAATACCCATCTTTTGCACTGTAATGTCTATTTCGATCCGACCAATTCAAGGCGCAGATAAAGAGCGTTGGCTAGTTCTGTGGCAGGGCTACTTAGACTTCTACAAGACAACTGTCGCACTTGAGCAAACTGAACGGACCTGGACTCGAATCATGGATCCGGATTTCAATATGAAATGCGCGGTTGCAGAACTCGATGGCAATGTTGTTGGGTTCACTACCTACAACCTGCAGAATTCGACGTGGTCGCCTAATGGCCATTGCTATCTCGAGGATTTATTTGTAGATCCTGCTGTTCGAGGATCTGGAGCTGGACGTGCCCTCATTGATTTCGTGAAGACGTTCGCGCTAGAGAATAAATGTTCGCGCTTATATTGGAATACAGATGCAGATAATGAAATCGCCAGAAAACTCTATGACACCTATGTACTCGAGTCTGGAAAACGTCAATACAGAGTTCAACTGCCGTAATTAGTTGCTAGAAGTCTTTCTAATCATTCTCTGGTAATACATTCCGGGCTTGCGGCTGCTTTCCTGCTTCTCGCCTTTCTTTTCGAAACCCAATTTCTCGTAGGCGGTAATGGCAATTTCATTATCGACCCAAACTCCGAGACCTTGCGTAATCCAATTTCTCTCGAGAGCCATTGAATCGAGATAGTCGAAGAGCGCTCGTAAGGCGCCCATTTTTCGGTACTTGGGACTTACCCAACAGCTGCCAACCCAGCAAGTAGCTCCGAAATCGCCATCGAGATTCTCAACGGTCATCATTGCGATATCTGCATCATCAAGATTTACCACAATGGCAACATACTGCCGTGCTTTAGATCGCCAATCATCTTCTGAAAAAAGTCTTTCGGAATCTAAATTGCCACCGAAAGCATGTCCATCACTTTCAAGGGCAGCTAGCCGTATGTCACGATAGCGAAACCACTGATCTTCATGCAGCTCTAGAGCAGTGATCTTGCGATTCATACTTTTAATAGTAGTTTATTGATTGCAGCTATGACTTCTTAAATAGCTTCTTTGGGTTGAGTTTTGCCCCGTGATGGCGAACGCGCATCAGCATTGATTCAGCCCAGGCAAATTCAAGTGCCAATACAACTAACCCCAAAACCAGAAGTGGCATGGTGAATGGACCTGGAAGAACAACAAGTAATAGCCCTGTAATGATTAGGGTTGAACCAATCAGAAGCACTATCGTTTTTCTAATTGCAGATGGAAGTAACTTCCATGCCTGAGCAATTTTATTCTTCATTGCTTGTTCCCCCGGTAATTCGACCAGCATGCGCCTTCGCGGTCGGGTCAGATTTAGTCTTTACCAAGCTCGCAATCGTCGATAAGAGCAGTATTGCACCAATTACGGAAAGCCCAACAGGTGTTGAAATCTTTGGGATTGAATGAAACTGCTCATGCAAATAAGTCATGATTAATTTTCCACCAATAAAGATTAGGATGAAAGAAAGACCGAGTGAGAGATACACCAATCGATCAAGCAGGCCTTTCACCAAGAAGTACAAGGCCCGAAGCCCAAGAAGAGCAAAGGCATTTGCTGCAAAAACTAGAAAAGTCTCTGAAGTCACTCCAAAAGTTGCTGGGATTGAGTCCAGGGCAAAGAGCAGATCAGTTGATCCAATAGCAATCATCACCAGGAACATTGGTGTGGCAACTCGTTTTCCGTTGTGCTGAATGAACATTTTCGGACCATGGAATTCGTTCACCATCGTAAGACGTTTGCGAATACGGCGAACGATGATGTTGTCACCAGGTTCTGGATCTTCATTCCAATGTTTAAGAAGTCCTATTCCAGTCCAAATAAGGATGGCTCCAAAAATTACGAAGGTGAATGAGAAAGTCGCAAGTGCGGCCGCTCCCACTGAAATAAATATCCCTCGGAGCACCAAGGCCAACATAACTCCGATAAGGAGGACTCGTTGATGGTAAATACTTGGCACTGCAAATTGTGCCAAGATAATGACGAATACAAATAGGTTATCGACCGATAGGGATTTTTCGACCAAGTAGGCCGCAAAGAACTCAGTCCCCGACTCTGAACCATAGTGCCGAAAAATCCAGACTCCGAATGCGATTGCGATACCGATATAGAAAATGGACCAACTCGCAGCCTCTTTAAACTTTACTTCATGAGGCTTAGAACTAACCGTGAGAAGATCAATGAGCAAGAGCAAGGCGATAAGCCCAACTGTTATTGACCAAACTGTTATTGAAACATTCATCTTTTCTCCTTGACGCGCGTGGATAATAACGTGGTCAAGGTCTTCCTAACCGACATCAACTGTCGGCCAGCGCCCCGGGTTTTTACACCGTATTGACGAGGTAGCTGTAACTAGGTACTCCCCTTAATTACATAAATAGTAAATGAAGGCTAGTCCCTCAGCAAATTAGACATTCGAGCATCACTGATTTATATCAACCATAGAATTCACGCATGTTTGAAAGGCTCTTATCGCTCGGTATCCGCTTCCGAGTCACCCTGGTTGCCTTGTGGGCGGTTATTGCAATTATGGGAGCAATCTCATCGATAAATCTCGAGTCACGACTGACAACGTCTTTAGAAGTACCTAAGAGTGGTTCACAGCAAGCCGAACTCATACTTAACCAAAAGTTCCACGAGAAGAGTGAAGGCCTGATAACAATCATCAATCACTTTGGCACTCTTTCTAAAGCAGACATAGAAGCACTGAAAAAGAAGACGTCTGCTGCTACTCGGATAGTTCCTAATTCTCATCTCGTTCAGCAGCAGGCACTTGCTGGAACATTATTCACAGTACTCGCTTCAAACTCATCTTTGCAGCAAACTTCGGAATATATCGAGCCACTTCGATCTGAGCTTAAATCAAGAGGGTTGAGTAATGCACTAGTGAGTGGGCCCCCTGCAATCTACAGCGATGTTCGACCAGTACTTGCAAGTGATCTTCGGCGAGGTGAGCTCATTGCAGTCGGCTTCGCATTGATCTTACTCATCGTTGCTCTTGGATTTACTTGGGCAGTTTTTATTCCCCTCATCTTCGCCTCTACCGTCGTTCTTTTCGTACTCGGAGTTGTCAATGTACTTTCGCACCAGCTCACAATGGTTCTTTACATTCCAAATATTGTCGAACTTATTGGATTCGGCCTTAGCGTTGACTACTCACTTTTGGCTGTCCAAAGATTCCGCGAAGAGGTACGAAAAAATCCAGGAGCAAATCGAGAAGACCTAGTTGTTGCAACAATGCGGACTGCAGGAAGAACTATTCTTACCTCTGGTATTACGGTGGCTCTCGCGCTTGCAACACTTCTCTTCTTTCCTATTCCATTTATTCAATCTTTAGGAATTGCAGTGATATTGGTGCCAATTGGTGCTTCATTATTAGCGCTGACGCTCTTGCCAACACTGCTCCTTATTCTGGGAGTGAGGGGCCTTGGTTCACGTAGATTCCAGGGATTTCTCTCGCAGAAAGATGGTCAATCAAAATTCTTCGCAAAGCTTTCAACACTTCTCTTAACCAAGCCAAAGCAAGTCTTTATCTCGACTTTAATGATCCTTGCTACGTTTGCTGCCCCGGTATTGGCTTTGCAAGTAACACCAAGTTCTTTAACCACACTTCCATCAAACCTTGAGTCATCTAAAGCGCTGACATATCTGACGTCAAGAGTTGGCGATGGAATAATTACTCCCGTTTCAATCATCATTGATTTAGGAAATGAAAACGCATCGGCGTCTGCCGCAAGCACCGAGGCTCGTAGACAATTGGCCAAGAGAATCAGTAGAAATCCTGAAGTTTTATCGGTAGCGCAAGGTGATTTCGCACCTTATGTAGATTCGACAGGTCGCTATTATCGTATTTTTGTTTTTGGCAAACACGATGTCGGTTCAGTGCAAATGCAGAATCTGGTCTTAAGACTTAAAAAGGCCTATCTGCCTCAGGCACAATTTGCAGATGGATTTAAATTTTATATCGGTGGCGCTCCTGCTCAGGGAGTGGATTTACTTCACAAGCTTCGCAGTTCTGCGCCTGTAATTTTTCTTCTCTCCATTCTTATAATCGCTTTACTCCTGGGGAAAGCTTTCCACTCAATTCTTCTTCCCATAAAGGCGATTGCCCTAGACCTAATATCTATCTCTGTTGCCTTAGGGCTAGTAGTAATCTTCTTTAAGTATGGCCTCGGTTCGAAGCTCTTTGGTACCTATCAATTACCCCAGATTGAAGTCTGGGCATTGCTCTTCCTAGTAGTCATTCTTTTTGGGATATCGATGGATTATGAAGTTTTCATGGTTTCTCGCATTCGCGAATCCTGGGTTCTAGGTGGATCCAATGAGATTGCTGTGATTGATGGGTTTGGTCGCACCATGAGAGTTGTTACGACAGCTGCAATGATATTTGTGGCAGCAGTTTCTGGATTTATTTCAGGGCACTTTGCGGGATTACAAGAGCTCGGCGTCGGGCTTGCGGCTGCAATCTTGATAGATGCAACGCTGATTCGGCTCTTATTACTTCCTAGCGCAATGATTCTTCTGGGCAGACTTAATTGGTGGATGCCAAAGAGAAAATCCCGCCACCTCTAAAGATAGCGGGACTTCTCATTCAGGAAGGTACTGCTTTTACTTCACGACCTTAATCGCAAAGTAAATAGTTGGGATTTGGTAACCAAGAGCTAACCCCGGTAGATCTCGTTCCGAAGTGAGAATTGGAACCATTCCATATGGAGTATTCGCAAAAGATGGCTGTTGCGTATACAGAAGGGGGCGCATAGAAATGATGTGCGTACCTACTCCGCCGAGTGCCTTTAGATGCACAACAAGATAACCATTCGAATTAAACCCGCAGCCATATCCAACATAACTATTGTCATATGCAACGGCCAACGTGTTATCCATTTGGGTCCATCCGACGCCCTTAAGCGAGAGAGTAAATTCTTCTCCTTCTTTAAAGGTATATGTAGGAGTTCCTTGGCCACCTCGAGCAAAAGCCTCTGTTGAGCCAGATAAATCTGCTTTGGCCACGCCCATTGTGATCACCTTGCCACTTGCATCTGTAAGCGGCTGGATGCTTTCGCGAACATAGAAGACCTGTTGCGCTTCTACTACATCTCCCGATTTAACTTGAACGACATGGAATCCGCCCAGGTGATCCGGAACAGTTACTTCTTTATTCACTGTTCCATCAGTAACTTCCACCGTTCCAAGTGGAATTGGGTTATAAACCCAGCAAGTTCCGGTCGTGCAATTTACTCGATTGCCTACGACAGTTGACCACACCAAGGTGTGAGTACCTTTAGTAGGAATCCCAGAGACTTGTACAGTGAATTTGCTTCCAACAATTCCGTGATCGGGCGCGAGAGTCATATTAGCTTTTGTTGCCGGATCCAGACCTGCAGATGAAAGAGTAGTTCTCTGATCGACTGTAGGAGTCATTGCTGGCGGATAAATGACACGCGGTTTAAAGATTCCAGAATCTTTAGTAACCGTAAATGTACCCATTTCACTATTTGCGAATGGAACCGGGGATTGCATTGCATTGAGATAAGAGAAACTAATTGCTTCATTTGTCTGGATGAAATGCTTTCCTACTGGCCCTGTTGCCAGAATTGTTGTTCTGGCTGTTCCTCGAGTCCAGCGAGCTTGCATAGACCCTGTGTATTTTCCGTCGTAATAAACTGCCGATCCCGCTGCATAAAGTGATGGTCCAAGACCCGTATATTCAATGGTAATAGGAGTTCCTATTGGCCCGCTCGATGGCGAAATTTTCAAGGTACGAGCAACTTGAATTCCACCATGCGCCAACGCGACATCGTTATTGACTGCATAAATATCATGCACTCCACCGAAGTCTGAAGGAACTCGAGTCTTATAGGCAAACCCACCGAGAGCGTCGGTAGTGATTGTTGCTATGACTACATTGAACTTTGAATACGAGGTACCCATGTAATTTACTGTTGCTGGCTGAATATCTGCTACCCAGGTTGCATCACTCGTGGACCACGTCAAAGTAACCGGAGTATTTGGTGTTAACCCTTTACCAGTGATTGTGATGGGGTCATTGAGTACAGCTTGAGTTGGTGTGACCTCAAGGTTGACCATTGTTGCAGGCGTCGAGAAGTTCTGTGCCTTTAATCCGGTAAACGGAATTGCCGGTACATCAACGATCTCTTTTGGCGCTATTAGTTTTACAGGATTATCTGCCGCATGTGCAGGAGCGATGAGGCCCAGTGCCATCACCGCCACTGCAGAAACTGCCAATCCGCGATATTTTTTCATGATCTCTCCTATCGGTTGATTGTTAAGTTACTTTGCGACAGGTGCAGCAAATAGTGAAAGCTGTGATGTCTGTGTGAAGTTAGAGCTCCATGTTCCAGTTGCGCCCTTCAGTGCAGGTGAAACTGAGACTGTGCGGTAATAGGTAACTCGGTCATAGACAGTTCTGCCATTCGCACCTAGAACACGAGTGCCGTCAGCATTCTTCTTCGCTGAAAGTTTTGTTGAAAGTACTTTCATTGTGTCTGAATCTTTTGCGATAAGAGTGACCTTGTAATTGATTACTCCCAGAGTGCTATAAAGCGGCGCAGCTCCAGTTTTTAGAACGCCAGTCCAAAATGCGACTCCACTGTGATTTCCATACGCGAGAGTGATCGGATCCTTGACGCCAGCTACTTCTATATATGCCTTAGCTGTATTTGATGAGTCCATGACGGCTCCACCTTGATCTGCGTTATTGGCATAAACGCGGAAGACGATGGTTTGTCCAAGGAGGAATTCATTCATAATAGCGCAACCGTTAAAGCGTGGAGCTAGAGCTCCAGTTGAACCAGTCGCAAGAATCGTGTCTACATAAATATGAATGGGAGAAATAACACCTTGAACGGGAACTCCGATCGTGACTTTAACTGTATTTGACGTCGCCTTAGTTAAAGTCGCATCAAGCGGCGTGAATTCACCTGTAAGTACTGCAGGTCCTGCGGCCGCAGGAATCCATGCGCACTTTGCGACGAATGGTGTAACAGTCGTAGTTGCTACAGCTTCACATCCAGTGATTACTTGGCCACCTAGCATGTACTTGACCACTCCAGCAGAACTAGCAGTTCCATTGATAGTGATGGGACCGAGGTTGTAAACGCCGTTACCGCCACTGAGAATCAGTGTTGAATCAGCAGCTGAAGCAGATCCCATTCCTAGTGATGCCAACCCTGAAATCAGAGCAGTCACCACCATCATTCTTGACTTAGAAACTTTCATTGTCTTCTCCTTTTTGTGGGTTGAACTACTTGAGAGTGATATTTCCTGCAGCTGACATCGTGAAAGGTGTTGATTCTTTTGATCCAGCTGTAATTGTTTTGATACTGAAACTTCCGGAAACCTTGAACGTTCCTGAGGCACCTGCGTACTTTCCGGTTCCGCTCTTTATTACTGCATTGCCGCTAAACGTAATTTTTGTCGGTGCACTGTCATCTTCTGCGCAACCTTTAGCACTTGAATCGAAAGCGACTTTAATTGTGTCAGCGCCAGTTCCTAGGGTTGCTGCTCCGTCGAAGGTATCGCACTGAGATGCTGGTGCTGCTGCACCTGATCCTACGAATTCACCAAGATCTGCAACGGTTCCGGTACCTGTTGCTTTTACTGAGGTTACCTGGACATAGGTATCGCCCCATAGAAGTGACACTGTGCCGGTGTAATTTCCATTGATTGCAACCGTCTTAGCTGATGGTGTTCCAGGTGCTGGTTTAACAGCTGTTGGCTTCTTAGTACTCCAGCCAGTTGGACACTTTGCGGTGGTTACTTTCTTTGTAGAAGTACCTTTATAACAAGTGATTGTTTTTTTTGCTGCCTGCGCAACACCAGTTTGCGCCACTAATAATCCGATAGTCGTTGCAATGACAAGTGCTTGCAATGCGCTTTTTTTCTGTACTTTCATGATTACTCTCTCCTTAAGTAATTACTTTTACTTACGAGAGAATCTTTTCAGTTGTAATTATTGAAATGTGAAATATTGCAAGTGCTAGCACTAGCCCGCTTATCTCTTATGTCACAAGTAAAAAAGTGATAAAGAACTTCTCAATAATAATTGTGAGATCGCGAATTAATGAGTGCTAGCACCTGTTGCAACGGGACTTGACTCGAGAATTTGCCATTCTTCAGCTGTGAAAAGTCGGGATCGAATGAGAAAGCGTTTGCCTTCCGGTGATTCCAGCGAAAACCCTCCACCGCGACCGTCCACAACATCAACGGTGAGATGGGTGTGTTTCCAGTATTCAAATTGAGAAGCTGACATCCAGAAACCAATCGGTTCTTGGATGTCAGCCACCTTCAACTTTCCAAGCA
>WLME01000020.1 GCA_009700365.1 Actinomycetota bacterium
AATGTTTTCGAGCGAACATCCGAGGCACTTGTTTGCATGGCGGATTTCAAAAGGATAGAGCTGATACCTCTTGATTTGAGCGATCGACAATCAAGAGTGAATCGTTCTTGAGCATTGTCCAGCCTTGTTGATTCCAACCGCTTGATGCAACGAGTACTGAGCCGTCTACCTCTTTGTAACGAAGTTCGTAGTAGTCGACATCTTTCTTGAAGAGATCGGGGATGCGGTCTTGATTGAAGCGGCAGGCGGTGACGAAGAAATCCTTATTCATGATCATCATGTTGGCGCTGCTATGGTCGATATTATTTTTGATAAAGCTGAGGGCAGATTTGATTCCTGGCAAGAAGCCGTGTTTCTTGATTTCAGTTAAAAGGTAAAGGAAGTAGAGCTCGGAATCAGTTTCACCTTGCGCGAGCCTGAGATATTCCTCGGAGATGTATGGCTTAAGAACATCGAATGGTCTGAAGGATCCGTTGTGAATGAAAGAGATACCTTCGTGGGTAAATGGGTGGGTATTGGATTCTTTTACATCAAGACCTTTAGATGCCCAGCGGAAATGTAGAAGTGCACCGTCCGTAAGTGTTCCTATTTGCTCCTTGAGCTGTTGTGAATCAATTGCAGGTATTGGTTCGCGAAAATTTTCTGCGTGGGTTGATGTGTGTTCGACATGGGCGTAGCCCCAGCCATCGCAATGAACTTGAGAGAGTGCGACAAAATTGTCAAGGTCTTGGCCCAAAAGTTGCGGGAGAGAAGATGAATTCTTTGAGCTAAAGCCAAGAAGTCTGCACATAAGGCAATCTAATCATGCGAATAGCCTTCCTTTATGGCTTCTCGGAGAGTACAAATAGTGCGTACATCAAGGCACGAGGCCATCCCCGCCCCGCTAACTGGAAGGGTTACTACTGCATGAGCACTCTCAATGACGATGAACGTCGCTTAGCTGAACTCGGTTACAAGCAAGAGCTCACTCGAAGTTGGAGTTCATTCTCTAACTTTGCAATTTCATTCTCGATCATCTCCATTCTGGCTGGATGTTTTACAACATTCGCACAGGCGTGGAATAACGGCGGACCGGTCGCAATCTCAATCGGCTGGCCGATAATCGCTGCACTCATTCTCATCATCGGTTTCTGTATGTCAGAACTTGCTTCTGCATACCCAACATCAGGTGGTATCTATTGGTGGGCTGCGAAGCTCGGGGGAGCAAAGGCTGGGTTCTTTACCGGTTGGCTCAACCTCATTGGTCTTGTTTCAGTAACTGCATCCGTTGGTTACGGTGTCACAGGATTTATTAATAGCTTGATTGGTTTGTACTCACCAAGCTATGCAAGCAACTTTATGGGTGGCGATTTCATCAAGCAGCAGTTCGTGCTCTTCTTGATCGTCCTTGCATTTGCAACTGTGGTCAATATCTACAGCTCAAAGTTGCTAGCAGCATTTAACAATATCTCTGTGTGGTGGCACGTATTTGGTGCAGCGCTCATTATCGGAATCTTGCTCTTCACAACCGATAATCACCAGAGCCTCAATTGGATGTTTACGACAAAGGTAAATAACTCAGGATTCGGTGAGAATACCTATTGGTATCTCGTTCTTCCGCTCGGATTCCTGTTGACCCAATACACAATTACGGGATTTGATGCATCGGCTCACTTATCTGAAGAGACTCATGATGCTCATATCTCTGCTGCTAAGGGAATCTGGAAGTCCATTTTCTACTCAGCAATTGGTGGATATATCTTGTTGATGTCATTCCTTTATGTGGCAACAAATACAGACTTCATCAACTCATTTGATCCAGAAGTAAACCCATATGGCGGCGGATCGATTATCGCTCTTCTGGCTAGCGCCCTTGGCACTGGTATGAAGTTCAAGTTGATTATGCTGATTACAACTGTGGGACAAATCTTCTGCGTTACTGCATGCCTAACTTCATGTTCGCGCATGATGTACGCATTCAGCCGCGATGGCGCAGTACCCGGAGGAAATCTTTGGAAGAAAGTAAATGCACATGGCGTGCCTCTTAATGCGGTTATCGCATCAGCGGTTGCGGGTGCAGTTCTTACACTTCCTGCGCTATGGAAGTCTCCAACAGGTGTTCCAACAGCGTTCTACGCAGTTGTTTCAGTCTGTGTGATTTCTTTGTACCTTGCATTCTTGATTCCTATCTACCTTCGCTTGAAGGCGGGAGATTCATTTAAGCCAGGCGCATGGACACTGGGTAGCAAGTACAAGTGGATGGGCACTGTGGCAGTTCTTGAAATTGTCATCATCTCTATCTACTTCATCTTGCCATTTACTCCAACTGGTACTCCAGGAAATAAAGATTTCACTTGGACATCAGTGAACTACGCGCCAATCGTTACTGGTGGAGCACTCATTATTCTGTGGATCTGGTGGCAGGTCTCAGCTAAGAAGTGGTTCACAGGACCAAAGCGCACAATCTAAGTACACGTAATTAACGACGAGCTTCCTACAAGAAAGAGATGTGATATCCGTGGCTGCAATGACAATTGAAGAACTCCGTACCGAGATTGCATCAGGTGCAATAGATACGGTGGTCATTGCAATGACCGATATGCAAGGGCGTCTTGTAGGCAAGCGCGTGCATGGGCAGTACTTCCTTGATGAGGTACTCAAACACGGCACAGAGGGATGTAACTACCTTCTTGCTGCCGATATAGATATGAATACTGTCGCAGGGTATGAGATGTCATCGTGGGAGCGCGGTTATGCCGACTTCGCCATGATTCCTGACATCTCTACCCTGCGCCGTATTCCTTGGCAGCCAGGTGCTGCGATGTTATTAGCTGATGTGCAGTGGCTCGATGGAAAAGATGTGGTCGCATCTCCTCGCCAAATTTTGCGTAAGCAAGTCAAAGCTCTCGCCGATGCAGGAATGCAGGCGATGGTTGGAACAGAACTTGAATTTGTTGTTTTTCACGATACATATGAAGAGGCATGGAATAAGGCCTATCGCGATTTAACCCCAGTTAATCTCTATAACGTCGATTATTCAATTATGGGTGGATCACGCATCGAGCCACTACTTCGCACAATTCGTTTGGGTATGGCGGGTGCCGGTATGACGGTTGAATCCGTTAAGGGTGAATGTAATTTTGGTCAGCACGAGATCGCATTTAAATATAGTGATGCGCTCTCTAATTGCGATAACCACGTGATCTATAAGAACGGCGCGAAAGAGATTGCAGCGCAAGAAGGTTATGCGCTTACCTTTATGGCTAAGCCAAATCAAAAAGAAGGTAACTCATCCCACATCCATTGTTCATTCCGTGGTCTCGATGGCAGCATGGTGATGGCCGATGATGCGGATAAGCACCATGGGCTATCGGATGTGGGGCGCTCCTTTATTGCAGGGCAGATTGCTCATCTGAAAGAGATTTCTCTGCTCTTTGCACCGAATATCAATTCGTATAAGCGATATGTTCCGGGATCATTTGCGCCTACTGCAATTCGTTGGGGGCGCGATAACCGCACATGTGCTTTGCGTTTGGTAGGACACGGACAATCGCTTCGATTAGAAAACCGAGTACCGGGCGGAGACGTCAATCCATATTTAGCAGTGGCAGGAATCATCGCCGCAGGTCTTGATGGAATCAATCGCAAGTTAAAGCTAGAAGATGCCTTTGAAGGTAATGCATATGCATCAGATTCAGAACGAGTACCATCGACCATGCAAGAAGCGCAGAAGTTGTGGTCTGAAAGTGCGTGGGTGAAGTCAGTATTTGGCGCCGAAGTTCAGGCGCATTACACCAACATGGCTCAGGTCGAACTCGAAGCTTTTGGTAAAGCAGTCACCGATTGGGAACTCTTTAGAAACTTCGAAAGGTTTTAAACAATGTCTTCGGTATACGAGGTAATTAACCCTGCAACCGAAAAGGTTGTCAAAGCAATTGAGCTTGCGGATGAGGCGGCAACAGATGCCGCAATCGAGCGCGCTCATAAGGCATTTGATTCGTGGCGCCATGTGGCACCTGGTGATCGCGCCAAGATATTGCGCTCCTTTGCCGCCGTTGTCAGCGCTCACCGTGAAGAACTTGCAGCTCTTGAGATTGAAAACTCTGGCCACACTCGCGGAAATGCATTGTGGGAAGCCGATAACGTTGCAAATGTTTTGAATTATTACAGCGCAGCCCCTGAGCGTTTATTTGGAAAACAGATTCCAGTACCTAACGGAATCGACATTACATTTAAAGAACCCCTTGGCGTTATTGGTGTGATTGTTCCTTGGAACTTCCCGATGCCCATTGCCGGATGGGGATTTGCCCCAGCGCTGGCTGCCGGAAATACCGTGGTATTAAAGCCAGCTGAGTACACACCGATGACAGCGATTCGCCTCGGCGAGCTAGCACTGGAAGCAGGTCTTCCTAAAGATGTTTTCACTGTGATTCCTGGCAAGGGTTCCATTGTTGGTGCTCGCTTTGTCACTCATCCAAAGGTGCGCAAGATTGTCTTTACTGGATCGACCGAAGTTGGAAAATCAATCATGGCTGGATGCGCAGATCAGGTTAAGCGAGTAACGCTTGAACTTGGTGGCAAGAGTGCAAATATCATCTTTGCCGATAGCGATATTGAAAAGGCTGCGGCCAATGCACCCGGAGCTGTCTTTGATAATGCAGGGCAAGATTGCTGCGCGCGATCTCGAATCTTGGTGGAAAAATCTGCCTTCGATACATTTATGTCTGCCTTTGAAGTCGCAGTCAAGAAATTCCGCGTAGAAGATCCTTCTCTTGCAACCTCTGACATGGGCCCCATGATTTCTGCAAAGCAGAAGGCGGCAGTTGAAAAGTATCTCGATGAACCCGTGGCATTTACGGGAAGTGCGCCATCGGGCGCTGGTTTCTGGTTACCCCCAACTGTCTTGCTACCGAAATCAACACAATCAAAAGCTTGGAACGAGGAAATCTTTGGGCCAGTTGTTTCAGTCATGACTTTTGATGGTGAAGATGATGCCATTGCGAAGGCAAATGACACAGAATTTGGATTGTCGGGATCTATTTGGACTCGTGATTCAGGTAAGGCGATTCGTGTTTCACGAGCTGTAGAAAGCGGTAATTTATCTGTGAATTCGAATTCATCTGTTCGATATTGGACTCCATTCGGGGGTTACAAGCAATCTGGTCTGGGACGTGAACTTGGTCCAGATGCTCTTGATTCATTTACTGAGGTAAAAAACGTTTTTATCTCAACTGAGAAATAACTAGGGGATATCGATGAGTAAGCGTTTAGAAGGACGAGTCGCAGTAATCACTGGCGCAGGAAGCGGTATTGGCTACGCAACTGCAAAGCGATTGGCATCAGAGGGCGCCCACGTTGTCGCAGTCGATACCAATGAAGAGACAGGAAATGCGATCGCTGCTGAAGTCGGCGGAATCTTCGTGAAGGCAGATGTCACTAACTCAGCTGAAGTTGAGAATATGTATAAGGTCGCATTCGATAAGTACGGGCGAATTGATATCGCCTTTAACAATGCGGGTATTTCGCCACCAGATGATGATTCAATTTTGACTACAGGGTTAGATGCATGGGAGCGCGTATTGCGCGTGAACACCACAAGCGTCTTCTTGTGCTGCAAGGCTGTAATTCCTTATATGCAGAAGGCAAAAAAGGGATCGATTATTAATACCGCATCCTTTGTTGCCACAATGGGCGCTGCAACATCGCAGATTGCATACACAGCATCAAAGGGTGGCGTGCTTTCAATGAGCCGCGAACTCGGCGTGCAATTTGGTCGTGAAGGAATCCGCGTAAATGCGCTCTCACCTGGACCAGTCAATACTCCACTGCTCCAAGAACTCTTTGCAAAAGATAAGGAGCGAGCAGCTCGACGTTTGGTACATATTCCGATGGGTCGTTTTGCAGATGCAACAGAGATTGCGGCAGCTGTCGCATTTCTTGCAAGTGATGATTCGAGCTTTATTACCGCTGCGAACTTCTTAGTTGATGGCGGAATTTCTGGAGCATATGTAACGCCTCTAGATAATTAATCTAGAAATAATTAATTAACTGGAACAACCTCGGCTGTAGCGATACGGTCGAGAAAAGCATTTACTAAGTCAAAAGCGTTCTGATCGGTCTTCGATTGGAGCGCTTTTGTCTGCGTGCGAAGTTCGTCTGGGTCTACTCCTTCAGATTCAACTTCTGCACATCCGCCTTCCATAGCAAGCCATTCTTCAAGAACTTGGGGATCTATTTCTGGATGAAATTGCAGCGCAAGTGTGCGTCCTAATGTAAATGCTTGAACAGCTAGCCCAGTGCGTGCAATCTCAGTTGCAAGAGGAGGAGAAACCCATCGATCCCAGTGATATTCAAACCAAGGTCCTGTCGAAATAAGAGTTGGGTCATCAGTATGAATTTCATACCAGCCGAGCTCTGCTTCAGGTGCCCTAGAAACAGAGCCACCTAAGGTGCGCGCCATCATCTGACCACCGAAGCAGATTCCCATGATTGGTTGGCCAGCATTGTGAGCTTTCTTGAGTGCGGCAAGTTCTGGTGTTAGCCAATTACCTATGCGTTCATCTTCATATGCACCATAAGGGGCGCCCATCGGAACGATGATGTCGTACTGTGAAAAATCCGGGAAGGTAACTGTGACATTGGGGCTCTTGTAACTGCTTTCAGGAACAATCAGAAATCTTTCAATTGCATACCCGCGAGCTTCAAATGCACGCCAGATAGGACCGCCTAGAGATACGTGATCGTGTTCTATAAAGAGGGCGCGTTTGGTCATTTCGTTTCAGCAATCCTTGCCATGCGATAAGGGTAGTGATTGGAAGTCCCAACTCGTGTCTTTTCTTTGTGGGATGCTAATCTTTATCTATGACTCGTAAGGTAAAGACTAAAGATGTGAAGGCAACTCGGCGTGGAAGAACATCCACAAGTCGTATCAGCACTCAACATCAAGTGACAGTGCCTGTAGATATCTTGCGCGCCATCGGCTTACAGGCAGGAGATACAGTGAAATTTGAAATCAAAGATGGAGCAATTGCGATGGTGGCAGAGGATCATGCCGATCATCCATTGGGGCACCTCATCGGAGCCGGCAACGGCATTTACGATAACTTTGATCTTGCACAAGAACGTGAGGCCATGTGGCAGCGGTAGTCCTCGATACCTCGGTATTGATTGCTTTGTTTAAGAGCGATGATCCCCACCATGAATCAGCCATTAAGGCGACTTCGGCGAGAAATGAATATCTGATTTCGGCCATCACACTGAGCGAGGCTCTGATTGCAGCCTTCCGCATAAATCTTCAAACCGGGCAGAAGCATCATCAACTAATATCAAAGACGTTGCATGACATTATTTCCGTAGATGAAGTCATTGCAGCACTTGGTGCTCAGATTCGAGCCGAGAAAAATTTGAGCCTGCCCGATGCGCTTATTAGCGCGACTGCTTACACAATGAAGGCTCAACTCTGGAGCTGTGATCGCAATTTAGTTAAATCGCATAGAGGCGCCTTACAAATTTAGTGCGATTGGCTATTTAGTTTCAGCAATCCTTGCCTTCACCATTGCGAGAATCAATTTCTCTTCGACCTTCCAATCGTTAGGTACTCCGATTGTCTTCTTCTTTAGGTCAAGGTGCTCAAGTTGATCGCGGAAAGTCTCGAGTACATCAGTGCTCCAAGGGGCAATTAAAATATGTTTTGTGGCCGCTGATACTCCGAAGATGTAATCGTTGCCTAACTTGAGCATGGGTTGGTTCCAGGCGATAACAAGTTCGGTCTTGGGATATTTGGTTTGAATGACTTTAAAGATTTTGCGCATTGTGGTTGCTTGCTGTGGATCCACGGTTTTGTAGTAATCAGTCGGAGTTTCAAAGCGCTTAGCCGAAACTGATCCTCGTGAGTACATCACCAGCGCATTAGCGTGGGCTTGCGAGAAGCCATAGTTCTCGCGAAGATGAGCAATCTGCTGGGGATACTTTTCGTCTTTGATGTGCTTCATGACCTTGAACCAGTAGGCCATCTTTTCGCCGTATCTCTTTTCGATAGCGGGAAAATGCGCTTCGCGGGCTGGATCCTTCGGCATAAGGGAATTCTAACTTTCTGGCACTCATTTAACTATTTGTTCACCTAATGTGCATGGCTGGTTTTCAGGGATTTTATGGACAGGTCCCATAGTTTGCCTCAGAAATTAGATGAGCTATTCCTTCCGTTTATCAAGTTTCTTCTTTCGGGACAGCAAGAAGCAAAGACTTTGTCTGGATGAGGGTCTGACAGAGTAGTTGTAGCCATAAAAGAAGCCCGCCGAAGCCCTTTCGGTGGGCTTCTTTTATGCCTCCGACTAGAATTTGCAGATTATGAAGGATGCATCGCTAGCCATTGATGTTGGGGCAACAAAGGTGTCGGTAGGCCTTGTTGCTCGTGATGGCGAGGTCATCGTCAAGAAAGAGATAAGTTCCAAGGTCAGTTCGCAAGATGAACTCAATGACAGCCTTGCCGCAGTGATCGCTGAAATCTGCCACAGGGATGGCGTCAATATTTTCGGCGCAGGCATCGGATCTGCCGGGCCTATAGATAATGTTGCCGGAACAATTAATCCAGTAAATATTTCTCATTGGCAAGACTTTTCACTCGTTGACTTTGTACGTTCTGTTTCAGGAATTCAATTCGTGCGAATTATTGGAGATGCAAGCGCTCTTGCTTACGCAGAATTTATGTTGGGCGCAGGGCGCGGGGCAACCAATTTATTGGGAGTTGTTGTCTCAACCGGTATTGGGGGAGGCGCAGTCCTCAATGGAAAATTTCATATTGGGCGCACAGGCAATGCTGGATTTATCGGACACATCGTTGTTGCGCAAGGTGGAGATCTCTGCGAATGCGGACAACGTGGGTGTGTAGAGGCTTATGCCAGTGGGACAAATATGGCGAAGGATTTTGGGGTTGATGGTTTTGAAGAAGTTGCAGAGGCTGCGCGAATCGGAAATCTGCGTGCCATAGCTTCGGTTGAAAAGGGCGCAGCATTTATGGCACTTGGATTGCTGAATGCAGTAGCTCTTATGGATCTTGACACCATTGTGGTTGGTGGTGGAGTCATGAGCGCTGATGATGTGTATTGGCCGATATTGCAGAAGCATTTTGAAAAAGAGATGAGCGCACTCAATTTCCCCGGAACTGTGGCGTTAAAGAAGGCAACACTCGGCAAAGATTCAGGACTTGTCGGCGCTGGTTTGGTTGGATTCACCCAAGGCAGAGAAAGGGGTTGATGTGATGGAATATTCAGAACGCCCCTGGGGCAGTTACCAAGTACTTCTTTCTAATGCTATTTCTCAAGTGAAGGAAGTTACCGTCAAAGCTGGTGCGCGCCTTTCATATCAGACGCACCAACAGCGGGCGGAACATTGGTTTATTACTGCAGGTCCAGCAATCGTCACAATCGACGGTGTTACAAAGACTCTGCAAGTCGGTGAGTCTATTGATATTGGCATCGGCGTAGCCCATCGCATGGCTGCACCTGAAAGCAATGGCGTGACCTTCATTGAAGTGCAGACAGGTACCTACTTTGGCGAAGATGACATCGTGCGCCTGGAAGATGATTTCGGCCGTATTTAATTAGGTCTCGGAAGAGTAAGGTTGAAGTATGAATCGCATCAATGCGTTTAATCGTCGCTTAGCCGAGAAGATCACATCAGCGGTTTCGACAATGTGGTGCGCTTATATTTTTGCAGCGATTGCACTGATTTCATTGCCGGCGGCAATTAAAACTGGTGATGTCGTGATTATCGTTGCCTGGATTGCACAGACTTTTCTGCAGCTGGTTCTACTTTCAATCATCATGGTAGGTCAGCAAGTTTCTTCAAGTTCTGTTGAGAAGATGATTAAAGAGACCCACGAGGCATCACTGGGAGAATTTGAATTGGCAAAAGAGGCGCGCAATCTCGCCAATCAAGAGCTCGCCGAACTCAAAGATATTGCCTCAGAAATCCATCGCGTAATTCGCGATATTGAGGGCAAGAGCTAGCGGAGGTAGATATCTCTTCGAGGTCCGATATCTAGGACAAGAATTAATAGCTCGCTGCCATTGAATGTGTAGATGATTCGGAATTTGCCGACTCGAATGCGGTAACCATCGCGCCCCTTTAATTTGAGGGCCTTTGGAGGCATTGGATTTTCGCGAAGCAGCTCTATTGCAATTGAAATTCGATCTCGATCTGATTTAGGTGCTTCAAGTAGTGCTTTCTTCGCCTTCGGATCAAAAGTGACGGTGTAACGAATCAAAGCAAGCCAAGCTCTCGCTTTACGTCATCCCATGCGATTGTCTTCTCTTTGCTCAACATTGCTTGATCAAATGCTTCAATATCTTCAAGTTCTTCCATGGCTTCCAACATTTCTCGGTAAAGGGTCGGAGAGATTAGAACAGCTACAGGTTCACCATGTTTGAGGATGTGGACAGGCGACTTATGCGATTTCTTAATCGCTGCAGGAAGTTCGGCACGGGCATCGGTGACGCTTAATTCGCTCATGACAAGACTGTACATTTAAGAGTTGAAAATGTACAGAGTTAAAAACGCGAGAAGTATTTAGATAGAGCGAAGTACTGCAGTTACTTTGCCTAAAATCTCGCAGGTATCGCCATCGATTGGTGCGAAATCATCGTTTGCAGGAAGCAACCAAATGTGGCCAGCTTTGCGTGAGAAAGTCTTGACGGTTGCTTCGCCATCAATCATCGCTGCCACGATTTCGCCATTGTTGGCATCTTTTTGTTGACGGATAACTACATAATCTCCATCGCAGATTGCAGCATTGATCATGGATTCGCCCTTGACCTTGAGCATAAAGAGATCGCCCTTGCCGACAAGAGATTCAGGTAGCGGAAGAGTCTCCTCGATCTGTTGATCGGCGGTGATTGGAACTCCAGCTGCGATTGAACCAACGAGTGGGATAAATCGGGTCTTATCTGTGTGAGCACCTTCGCCGCTGAGGTGGTCGGGGAGTACAACTTCCATGGCGCGACCGCGATCGGCATCGCGACGGATGAAGCCCTTCTCCTCGAGGATATCGAGCTGGTACTTAACGGATGCAGGGGAGTTCAGGCCTGAGGCCTCGCCGATCTCGCGCATGGATGGGGCGTACCCCTGTGATTCAGAGGAGGTCTTGATGAAGTCGAGGATTGCTACCTGGCGGGTGGTCAGCTCAGGCTTGCTTGAAGAAGATTGGGGGGTCTCTTTTTTGCTCATGCACAGAGTGTTCCACAGACTGGGGATAAATTCAAACAAATGTTCGAAAAAAACTTGCGGGTGTCGGTAGGGGGCTGTATGGTTTTCCTATCGAACAAGTGTTCGAAAACCTTCCCCAAGGTTTAAGGCGTAGCAGGAGCTAAGAACTATGAGCACAATGACTCTTAACCACAGCAATGATTTCTCTAAAGTCAGTCATTTGCAGGGCTTTTCGACCAATCCGTCAACGATTACCCTTAATCGTCGAGGTCGCCTTGCCCGCACCTTTGTAGTTCTTTCTCTCGCTATCGTCTTGGGGTCACTCGTAAGCGCCAAGGCCGGGGCCGGCACCGATACCAACCCCCAAGCAGCGACCTCCTTTATCACCGTCACTGTGGCCCCTGGTGAAACCGTCTGGTCGCTAGCTAGCCACCTCTCTGGCGGATCTGATGTGCGCTCGCTCGTCTCAGAGATCATTACCGTCAACTCGCTTTCCTCGGTCGATCTGGCCGCAGGGCAGAAATTGCGCATCCCACTCAAGTAAGACCGCCTCACAAAGGCTTCTGGCGCGACACGAAGAAATTTTTTCTACTCAGCAGGCAGAGTCTCAAGAAATGCTTTATAGTTCCCACTAGATGTAGGGGTCGAAAGCGTTAAAACTTCCATTAGTAGTGTTTTTAGGGTAGTTTTCGCAGTTCGCCAATACACCCGATTTTGGGAAAAACTGAGCATTCGAAGGGAGACACGCCGAGATGATTTGTCCGTTCTGCAGACATGATGATTCCCGAGTCGTCGACTCCCGCCCGGTCGTAGATGGCACTGAAATCCGCCGTCGCCGTGAATGCCCAAAGTGCGGTCAGCGCTTTTCAACTCAAGAGGTCGCACTCCTCAATATCATCAAACGATCAGGGGCTACCGAACCATTTAGCCGCGAGAAAGTTCTTGTCAGCGTCCGCAAGGCGTGCCAAGGTCGTCCAGTCAATGAAGATGATTTAGTTCTCTTGGCCCAGCGAGTAGAAGAGACCCTTCGCTCATCTGGTCAGGCAGAAATTGAAGCTCAAGAAGTAGGAATGGCAATTCTTGCGCCACTTCGCGAACTCGCTGAGGTTGCCTACCTCCGCTACGCGTCTATGTCCCGTAACTTTGCCTTCCTTGAAGATTTCGAAGGTGAGATTGCACTTCTCCGCGCCCTCCCATCGAATGCAACATCAGCAGGAAATGTAAGAACACCAGAAACATCAACAGCACAACAGAAGACGGGGAAATAACACATGTCAGATACGGTCATCAATCGACCAACTTCGAAGGTAAAGGGCGGAAAGTCACTTACTGTCGAACGTATTTACACAACAGAA
>WLME01000021.1 GCA_009700365.1 Actinomycetota bacterium
CATCAACAACGGGCAGTGAGAGCAAGTTGTAACTAGCTAAGTATGACGAAACAGAATGCAAGGATGCGTCGGGATTAACGCCCTTTGTGTTGGTATCTACGATGGAACCCAATAGCGTTGATGGCGGCTCGCGAAGAAGGCGCTGATAATGCACCATCCCGATGAAGCGACCGGTAGGCGTCTCAAGAGGTTGCCGCGCAACAAATATTTGTGATGCTAGAGCGGGGGAAATTTCGCTCTGGCGAACTGCTGCAAGAGCATCGGCAACTGTGTAATCCGCAGACATCACAATCGGTTCAGTTGTCATCATTCCACCGGCTGAATAATCCTCATATGTCATCAGGCGAATGACATCTTCGGCATCCTCGGGATCCATAAGTTCAATCAACTCTTGAGCGCGCTCTTCACCAATTTCTCGGAGTAAGTCGGCGGCATCGTCAGGGTCCATCTCTTCGAGAATATCGGCAGCGCGTTCGCCTTCAAGTTCGGCTAGCAGAGCAACACGTTCGGATTCATCCATCTCTTCAAGTACATCAGCCAGACGTTCATCATCAAGTGCTCGTGCAACTTCGACGCGTCGCTTAGGAGCAAGATCTTGTATTACTGCTGCAAGGTCTGCTGCCCGTAGGTTGCTGAGAGTTGAAAGTAAATTTGCAACACCTTGATTTGATTCGTGATGAGCAAAACCAATCACATCTTCCCAAGCAACGGTGGATGTTGCTCCTTTACGACGAAGACCACGTCCTTTGCGCATGATGTGGACTCGAGAAATTAGCCAGTCACCTGTTCGGTTCTGCTCCATTGCCATATCCTCGACAAGAACACTTTCGCCGCCATCTACCATCGTAATTGTGCGATCGAGTAAATCTCCAAGCACAAGTATTTCTCCCGCACGCGTTTCGAATCGACGCATATTGAGTAGACCTGTAATCACAACAGCACCGGACTCGATAGAAGTTACGCGAGTGATTGGAACAAAAACTCGACGCCGAAGCGGTACTTCAACAACTAACCCGAGAATTCGTGGTGATTGGTTATTAGAACGAAGGGTCGCGACAGCATCGCGCACCTTTCCAACTGGATCCCCATTCGGGTCAAAAACTGCAGTTCCAGCAAGGCGTGCGAGAAATACGCGATTGATGTTATTTCCGCTCATGGGATAAGAGTAACCGCTGAGGTATCGGCTAGGTTTGCCTTATGTCAGAGCTCCAGAAAGCATCCGTTCACAATCACACTGAACTGCCTGCTCGACCTGATCTCATCCGCCTACTCATCGGAATATGTGGGATTGGCTCTTCGGGCCCACTTATTGCCCTCAGTGCAATGCCAGTCCCGACTCTGATTTTCTGGCGCAATCTCGGCGGTTCATTGATGACATTCCCTTTTGCCCTTCGACACTCCCTGCATCGCACAGGAGTGAAGTGGGCAATTTTGGCTGGTGTTGTACTTTCAATTCACTTTATTGGCTTTTTCTTTTCAATGCGCATGACTAGCGTGACAGCTGGAACTGCAATCGTTGCAACTCAACCAATATTCGCTGCATTCTTTGTGAAATTGACCGGAGGCCATATCCCAGCAAAGGCATGGTTCGGGATGTTAATCAGCTTCTCGGGAGTACTTCTCGTAACGGGTATTGATTTACATCTTGATCGTAGATCATTTTTGGGTGACCTATCTGCGCTCATCTCTGGAGCACTTGCTGCTGCATATATGTTGATTGGTTCGCGAGCTCAGCAAACTCTTGCTACGACTTCTTACACGACCATTTGTTACTTTGTCTGTGCAATAACGGCACTTCCTATTGCGTTGATTTCAGGAAATGAGATTATTCATTTCGTAGCACGCGAGTGGTGGATCCTTCTAGGGCTCATTATTGGCGCACAAATTCTTGGGCATACGATGTTCAATATAACTTTGAAGCGAGTATCACCAGCAGTGGTGTCGATGATTGTATTTTTCGAGGTTCCAGTTGCAGCTCTGCTTTCACTGATTTTCAAGATTGGAAAGCAACCTACTTTTTCGATTATTCCCGGTGTTATTCTGATTCTTCTAGGATGCATTCTCGTGGTACTTCGAACACGTCCTGAATCTGTGATGGTTGAAGAATGATTGATCTTCACACCCACACAACTTGTAGCGACGGAACAGATACCCCATTCGCATTGGTGAAAAAAGCACTCTCAGCTGGGATTACGACTTTGGCAATAACCGATCACGATTCCACAGCCGGGTGGAGCGATTCAATATCTGCGATTCAACCTCACTTCGAACTCGTCCTCGGCGCTGAAATTTCCTGTCTTACCTCAGATGGAATCAGTGTGCACATGCTTGGGCTGCTCTTCGATGGCGAAAATAACGAAATGCAGCAGATGCTCGCTGATTCTCGCGATACACGTATTCCGCGTATGCGAAAAATGGTCGAGTTACTTAAAGCTGATGGCATTGATATAGACCTAGAAGATGTCTATCAAGCGGCACCTGAAGGAGCCACGGTCGGAAGACCTCATCTTGCAGATGCTCTAGTAACAAAAGGAATTGTTGGAAGTCGCGATGAAGCTTTCTTGGAATTGCTCAATAATGAATCTAAATACTATGTAACTCATGCAGCACCAACGCCGGTAGAAGCAATTCGTGCAATAAGAAAAGCTGGGGGAGTCGCAGTTATCGCTCATCCATTTGCATCTCGACGGGGACAAATAATTACTTCGTCAACTTTCTCAGATTTAGTAGAGGCAGGACTCAATGGAATAGAAGTACATCATCGAGATCAAAACGCTGCCGAGCAGGAAAATCTGATTGCAATTGCACATGAACTTAAGCTTGTAATAACGGGGTCAAGTGATTATCACGGCACAGGAAAACTTAATGGGTTAGCAGAAAACACTACTCATCCGGCACAATGGGAACTACTAGAATCACAAGCAGATGCGCGAAGGGTAGTTAGAAAATGAATTCATTAGGGGCAGTCACCTTTGCGACACAAGCTTTTGTCACACTTTTTGTCATCATGGATCCTCCAGGTGCTACACCAATCTTCTTGGGGTTAGTTGGCGATAAATCTCCGCGCGAACGTGTTCGTCTAGCCTGGCAAGCTGCAGGAGTTTCACTCTTTGTCATTGCAAGCTTTGCGCTCTTCGGTCGATTGATTCTGAATTACATGAATGTTTCCATTGAAGCACTTCAAGCTGCTGGTGGTTTATTGCTCCTATATGTCGCTCTTCAACTTCTGACGGGGAATAAGAGTGCAGGAACTGAGAACTCAAGTAGCAATATCGGAATGGTTCCGCTCGGTACTCCGCTTCTAGCGGGCCCTGGAGCGATAGTTGCAACGATGATTTATGTGCAGAAGGCAGATACACATACGCAAATACTGGGTCTTGCAATTGCAATCCTTGCAGTCCATTTGATTATCGGAACTGTATTAATGGCTTCAACCAAGATAGTTGGGCTTATCAAAGATGCAGGCGTTACTTTGCTTGCAAGTATTGCAGGATTATTGCTTGCAGCTATTGCGGTGCAGATGCTTGCAAATGCAATTAAGACTTTTGCCGCTAACTAGAGATTCGCTTAGTGCGGGTACGTTCGCGCTTGGTACGTTCTGCTGATGGCTTCTTAGCCACAACTGGCTTTTCTACCTTTGCTTTCTCAGCCTGCGGTGTGCGTTGCTTGGTCATTCTTCCGGTTGATCCAGCTGGAATATTGAGCATCTCGTAGAGATGCTCTGAAGAAGAGTAAGTCTCTACAGGTTCAGGTAATCCGAGAACTAGCGCGGTATCAATCATCTTCCAGCGAGCAAGTTCATCCCAATCAACAAATGTCACGGCGATTCCATGTGCACCGGCACGTGCAGTACGGCCAATGCGGTGTACATAAGTCTTCTCATCTTCGGGACATTGATAGTTAATAACGTGGGTAATTCCATCGATATCGATACCGCGTGCGGCTACATCTGTTGCAATAAGAACATCTGACTTGCCCGCCTTGAAATCATTAAGAGCTTTTTCGCGAGCAGATTGACCCAGATCTCCGTGGATTGTTGCGGCACGAAAGCCTCTTTCAATCAAATCATCGGAAGTCTTTTGGGCTGTGCGCTTTGTACGACAGAAAACGATTGTGGGGCCTCGACCATTTGCTTGAAGAATACGGGCAAGCATCTCAATTTTATCCATTGCATGAGCGCGAACTACATATTGCTCAATTCGAGAAACAACCGCACCTTCATCCTCGTTATCTTGGGTACGAATATGTACAGGTTGATTCATAAAGCGTCGAGCAAGAGCGATGATGTCGCCAGGCATTGTTGCCGAAAAGAGCATAGTTTGTTGGCGCGCAGGAGTGCTTGTAAAGATCTTCTCGACATCTGGTAGAAATCCTAAATCGAGCATCTCATCTGCTTCATCGAGAACTACGCGAGATACAAATTTAAGTGTCAGCTGACCTTGGCGGTATAGGTCGAGAAGTCGCCCTGGTGTGCCAACAACAATTTCGACACCGTTTTGAAGCGCCTCAATCTGTGGTTCAAATGCTCGTCCACCATAGACAGCTAGGGTTCGGATACCGCGGTTAAATGAAAGTTCTTCAATGTCTTTTGTTACTTGCACACAGAGTTCGCGAGTTGGAACTACAACGAGAACTTGTGGCTTACCTTGGTTAGGTAGCTGCGCCCAATCTGAATCGTTGGGGGCGATAACACGTTCAATGACTGGAATACCGAAAGCAAGAGTTTTTCCAGTTCCAGTCTTTGCCTGGCCAATGACATCTCCATCTGCAAGAGCGATAGGCATAACCATCTCTTGGATAGGAAAAGGCGAGGTGAAGCCGTGTTCAGAAAGCGCTGCGATTGTTTCCTTACGTAGAGGAAGATCTGCGAATGTGAGACTCACTTACACGACGCCGAAACCGACGCGGCGTTCAGTCGGTTCGCCGATTTCGACGTAGCCGATCTTGTCCGCTGGGACGATAATCTCGTGCCCCTGTACATCTTGAAGAATAAGTGGAGATACCGCTGCAAGCGCTGCAGTTACTGCGCTCTTGATTTCTGCAGGAGTTGAAGGGCAATCAAAAGAGAGTTCACTTCCAACATTGGTAATGGAGATACGAACTTTCGATGCCTTTTCAGATTTCTTTGAACTCATGTACCTATCTTATTCGCTAAGCGTCAGTACGGGGAAATCCAGAAATTCCTCGCCACATGAGGTTCTCAACGAGCTCCATCGCCTGCTGACGAGTGAGTTTTCCATCTCGCTCAAGCCAATGGCGGGCAGTTACTTGAACATAACCAATCAATCCAACACCTAACATCATGGCAGCCTCTTTTGGCAATCCAGTGTCATTTGAAATCACTCCAGATACAGCCGCTGCACAGTCATAGGTCATTCGGTTGAGGCGTTCGCGTACTTGAGGTTCAACGCTCATGTCGCTTTCGAATAGCAAACGAAATGCTTCGCCTTCATTTTCAATAAAATTGAAGTAAGCCTCAATTGTCACGTGTACACGTCTTTGATTATCAGGCGTAGATGAGATTGCCTTTTGAATTTCATAGACAAGCGAATCAATGTGAAGATCAAGAACTGCTAAGTAGAGCTCGAGCTTTGAAGGAAAGTGTTGGTAGAGAACTGGTTTACTGACATTTGCACGGTCTGCGATTTCATCCATAGCAGCGGAGTGATAACCGGCTGCAGTGAAAACTTCGAGGGCAGCAGCAAGGAGAATTGCACGACGTTCATCTCGAGGCAGGCGTGATTTATCTGAACGCGAATTGTTTGCAGATGCTGATTCTGTAGTCATTATGCGAATCGTACTGAATTAGCCACGAAAGGCACAGTACGGCAGAATTACCTTTATGAAGACCCCTCCTCTTGTTTCTCCCGGGCCCGCACTCACAGTTGATGAAGTCCGCCGTTACAGCCGACATCTGATCATCCCTGATGTCGCTATGGCAGGCCAGCAGCGAATGATGAATGCCAAGGTGTTATGTGTCGGGGCAGGTGGACTTGGCTCGCCGGCTTTGATGTATTTAGCTGCGGCTGGAATCGGGACTCTAGGAATTGTCGAATTCGATACTGTCGATGAATCAAATCTTCAGCGCCAAATTATTCATGGGCAATCTGATATCGGCAAGAGCAAGGCGCTAAGCGCACAAGAGAAAATTGCTGAAATCAATCCGTATGTCAAAGTGATTTTGCACGAGACTCGGTTAGATAACTCAAATGTGATGGAGATATTCTCCCAATACGACATCATCGTTGATGGAACAGATAACTTTGCTACTCGTTATTTAGTAAACGATGCCTGCGTATTGCTGAAGAAACCTTACGTCTGGGGATCGATTTATCGCTTTGATGGACAGGCTAGTGTTTTTTGGGCTGAGTACGGCCCTTGCTACCGATGCCTCTATCCAGAACCACCACCGCCGGGAATGGTTCCAAGTTGTGCCGAAGGCGGAGTGCTTGGAGTTTTATGCGCAACCATCGGCTCTATCCAAACGACTGAGGCAATCAAAGTAATCACAGGTGTCGGTGAACCTTTGATTGGCTCACTCATGGTCTATGACGCTCTAGAAATGTCATTCCGCAAAATTAAGGTTCGCAAAGATCCTCATTGTCCTCTGTGCGGTACGAATCCAACCCAAAAAGATTTGTTGCCAGATTACGAGGCTTTTTGTGGAACTCTCTCGGAAGCTGCACAAGAGGCAAGTTCTGGGTCAACTATTACCGTCCAAGAGCTGAAATCAAAGATTGATGCGCATGAAAATTTCTATCTCATCGACGTGCGCGAGCCAAGTGAATATGAAATTGTAAGTATTCCAACGGCTCATCTCATTCCTAAGCAGGGTTTTATTGATGGAAGCGTTCTCGCATCTTTACCTCAAGATAAACCAATTGTGCTTCATTGCAAGAGTGGTGTCCGATCAGCAGAATGTCTCGCGATTCTAAAGAGTGCGGGATTTGCAGATGCGACACATGTTTCAGGTGGAGTCATTGCATGGGCCAAGCAAATTGATACAACACTTCCGGTTTACTGATGCTAGAAAGCTACGAGGGTTATCGTCTCCTATTGGTGCATGCGCATCCAGATGACGAAACCATTAATAATGGAAGCACCATGGCGCTATATGCCGATCTTGGAGCTCGAGTCACGTTAGTAACATGCACCCGAGGCGAAGAAGGCGAAGTTCTCGTACCCGACTTAATACATCTTGCGGCGCATCGCAATGATGAGTTAGGCCAACACAGAGTCGGAGAACTTGCTCTGGCAATGAAAGCCCTAGGTGTGCACGATCATCGATTCTTGGGAGAAGGCGTTACACAGTATCGCGACAGCGGAATGATGGGGACAGATCCAAATAGTCGCCCTGATGTTTTCTGGAATGCAAATCTTGAAGTGGCAGCCGATCAGCTCGCGCAAGTCATTGATGATATTCGGCCACACGTCTTAATTACCTATGACGAAATTGGTGGATACGGACACCCAGACCATATCCAGGCTCATCGAGTTGCTATGAGAGCTGCAGAGACATCGCAGTGGAGTACTCCGAAGATTTACTGGAATGTAATGCCAAAGTCTGTCATCCAAGAAGGTATTGATGCCATGAAGAAAATTGGTTCAGATTTCATGGGAGCCGAGAGCGCTGACGACCTACCTTTTGCCAAAGATGACTCTTTTGTCCACGCAATGATTGATGGCAATAGTTATGTCGATCGGAAAATGGATGCGATGCGCGCGCATGCAACCCAGATTGAAGTCGACGGGCCTTTTTTCGCGCTATCTAATAACTTGGGCCTACAAGTTTGGGGTAACGAGTACTACACATTGGTTAAGGGAGAAAAGAGCGCGCCATTTGATTCGCGTGGTTACGAGACAGATTTATTCGCAGGAATTTCACTGTAGATGAAGCTGCTGTTCTCAATCTTCATCGGGGTAGCTTCGGCAATCTCAGCGACACTCATTCATCAGAGCCTTCCGCCCTTCGGAGTAATCTTTGCAATCATCTTTTCATATCTGGGAATCTGGTGGCTTGGAAGGCTCTATGGAAAGCGTCGCTATAAGTTAGCTGCGCTTCTTAGCTGGCTTGCAGTGATAGCAAAGGCAGGATCATTTGGCGTTGGTAACGAGCTTCTCATTCAAGGCGATAATCAAGGAAGCGCACTCTTAATTGTTGGTTTTTTTGCCGGAGTCATTGCCTTAATCAGGCGTTCTTAATTATTTCCATTGCCAACTTTGGCCATCAACACCATCGCTAATTTCAATTCCGAGATCGTCGAGTTCTTTTCGGAGTGCGTCACTTTCAGCCCAATTCTTCTCAGATCGAGCTTTCTGGCGCCGAAGCAGGAGTTCTTTACATTCAGAAGGAAGTTCGCGTGACTCAGGTAATCGGTTGAGGTCTAATCCCAGAACTTGATCAGCGAATAGAAAAAAACCGCGCTTATCTAAGGCGCCAATCGTTGGATCCTTTTCAATTGCACGGAGTCGTTGCATGGCTCGAGGTGTGTCAAGATCTGAAGTAAAAGCGCTGCTGATCTCCGAATCAAATTTGCATTCTAAATCTGTTCCACATTCGGCAAGCAACTGTCGCCATCTCTTAAGAGTTACGTGAGCTGCCTCGATTGATGCCCAACTTAAATCCATCTGAGACCTATAGCGATTCTCAAGAAGCGTAAATCGAAGTGCGAGAGGGTCTAATCCTCGCTCAACCACATCGTGAAGCAGAACTACATTTTCAGCGCTCTTCGACATTTTTCGACCTTCGAATAGAAGATGCTCTCCATGTACCCAAGTCGTAACCGTCTCGTTGCCTGTAATCGAATTTGATTGCGCGCGTTCATTCTCGTGATGGGGGAAACGTAAATCAATACCCCCAACATGAAGGTCGACATGTGAATCCAAGAGTTCGATCGACATCGCACTGCACTCGATATGCCATCCTGGATATCCAGCGCCCCATGGAGAGTCCCAAATCATTTGCGTTCGGGTTCCAGCTAATTTCCAAAGGGCCCAATCTGCATGAAATTTCTTTCCGCCATCATCTGAATATTCATAGCGATGTCCGGGCTTGAGAGCATCCAATCGGTTGCCGCTTAGGGCTCCGTAGCTTGGAAAAGATGTGGCATCGAAATAAACCGAACCATCTGTACCCACATAGGCATGATCTGTCGCAATGAGTTGTTCAATTGCAGAAATCATTTGATTCATCTTTTCGGATGCGCGCGGATATGAGTCAGCCGCCTTGATATTAAGAAGAGCTAAGTCCTGATGAAATTTAGACTCGTAGGATCGCGCAATTTCAAATGGATCAACTTTGGTCTTTTCAGACTCTGCGAGGATTTTATCTACATCAGAGAAATCTTCAGCCATATGTCCAACATCAGTTATGTTCTGAACTAATCTGACTTCCAAGCCAACCATCTGCAAAGTGCGACTTAACAAATCAGCAAGTAAGAATGTACGCAAATTTCCGACGTGCGCGTCTCGGTAGACGGTAGGTCCACAGCAATACATAGTGACCACACCATCTTGACCCTGAATGGCTTGAAGCTTTCGTGTCATGGTGTCGTAGATTGAAAGCTGCCCATGAGAAACGTCGCGTCGATTGAAAACTGGAATTATTCGAAATACGGCAACCTCATCAGGATTGAAGTGGATAGTCTTGCCCCGACGATCGATGAGGGTTGTCTCACTCTGTAAAACCCCGACAATGTCGCGAAAGGTGCCATCGCCTTCGTGCAATCTGAGGGTGACGCGTTTTCCGAGCGCCTGCACAATCTGAGTGCGTAAACTCATGGCGGCCATATGCCAACCCTAATCGTGCAAGGACGCTCCTGCAGGGTTAGAATTACCGCCAACCGTTAAAGCGCTCCTGGAGGAATCTTCGTGACTTATGTAATTGCTGAACCTTGCGTTGATGTGAAAGATAAGTCTTGCCGCGAAGAGTGCCCAGTGGATTGCATCTATGACGGAACACGCATGCTCTATATCCAGCCAGATGAATGTGTCGACTGTGGAGCCTGCGAGCCGGTATGTCCAGTTGAAGCTATTTATTATGAAGATGACGTTCCTGGACAGTGGCAGGGTTATAAGAAGATCAATACAGAATTCTTTATCGAACTCGGCTCACCCGGGGGAGCATCAAAGGTCGGGGAGACAAATACCGATCACGCAGATGTGACTGCTCTTGCGCCGAAAACTACCTGATTTTCCTTGGGATGCACTTGCGCCTTACGGCGTCATTGCACGTAAGCATCCAGATGGTGCAATCGATTTATCTGTAGGCACACCTGTAGACCCAACTCCCACCTTCATTCAGGAAGAGTTGCAAAGCGCATCTAATTCGCCAAGTTATCCGTTGACTATGGGTACACCTGAACTTCGCCAATCCATTACCGAATGGGCAAAGAAATCTTTAGGTGCAACTGGTGATTTTGGAGTATTGCCTCTGATTGGATCGAAAGAGTTTGTTGCATGGCTGCCCACATTTATTCAGGCAAAGAGCGTTCTCTATCCAGAAATTGCATATCCAACATATTTGGTGGGCGCACTACTTGGCCAAGCAGTCGCCACTGCAGTGAATCTAGAAGCGCAGTTGTGGCCCGCAGCGGAAATGGCATGGGTGAACTCACCATCTAATCCAACCGGGCGCGTGCACAGTGAAGCTGAATTTCGATCAGCGATTGATTGGTCTCGCAAAAACAAAAGTCTCGTAGTTTCAGACGAGTGCTACCTTGAATTTGGTGATACTGCGACGCCTACATCAATCCTGCAGTACACCGGTGGTGATAACACCAACATTCTTGCAGTGCACTCGTTATCCAAACGATCGTCTATGGCTGGATATAGAGCAGCATTTATCGTCGGCGATCCAGCGCTAATTGCGTCAATCCTTGAAGTGAGAAAACATGCAGGCATGATGGTCCCGCTTCCTGTACAGCGAGCTATGGTTGCAGCCCTCAGCGATGATGTTCATGTAGCTGAACAAAGAGCTCGTTACAACGCGCGCAGAGCTCAATTGATTCCAGCCCTTAAAGATGCGGGATTCACAATCGAACATTCTGAAGCTGGGCTCTACATCTGGACAACTCGGCGCGAGAATTGTTGGGATTCTGTGGCTTGGCTTGCAGAGCGTGGAATTATCGCTACACCTGGAGTTTTCTACGGAGAACTCGGAGCATCGCATATTCGCATCGCGCTTACGGCGACAGATCATCAGATTGCCCAAGCTGCTGCTCGAATTAGCCAGAAAGTATCGAATTAAATGGCTGTTGGCATTCTTCTTGTGGGAGGTTTCGGAACTCGCCTCAAACCGTTGACTGATGAATATCCAAAACCAATGTTGCCAGTTGCAGGGCTGCCAGTAACTGAACACCAAGTTCTTGCGGCAAAGAAGGCAGGAATCCATACTTTAGTTTTTGCCACCTCGTATCTCTCTGAGGTTTTTACTCCCTACTTTGGAGATGGATCACAATGGGGAATAAAGATTATCTATGCGGTAGAGAAAGAACCTCTTGGAACTGGTGGTGCAATTCGCAACGCTGCAGAATTACTTGGACGCACTGAACCGATTGTAATATTCAATGGAGATGTACTCAGTCGCCACTCTATTTCAGATCAAATTGCTTTCCACCAGAAGAATTCTGCAGATGTGACATTGCATTTGATCGATGTTGAAGATGCTCGCGCCTTTGGCTGCGTGCCAACTGATGACTCAGGTCGCGTCACAGCATTCCTTGAAAAGATGGAAAATCCAGTTACTCAATCCATAAATGCAGGCTGCTATATCTTCAGTCCTGATGTCATCGATAAGATTCCACTTGGCACCGTCGTGAGTGTCGAACGTGAAACTTTCCCGGCACTTGTTGAAAGCGGCCGCCCAGTCTTTGGTTATAAAGAACAGTCATATTGGCTCGACGTTGGAACTCCAGCTGCGCTCTTCAAAGGCTCACGCGATCTCGTCGACGGAGAATTTCAAGCAATGCAATCAACTGTAATTGCACCAGATGCCGTTATTACTGGGGGAACTTCGATTGGGGCACGATGCCTAATTGGCGCAGCAACGGTCATCGATGATTGCATTATTGGAGACGATGTCATTATTGAAGACGGAGCGCATCTTTCGCACTCATTCATCGCGCACGGTGCCACTATCTCTGCAGGAACTATAAAAAATGGCCACTATTTATCGAAAAAACTAGATTTACCCATTCCTTTATAGAGAAAACCTGCCTATTCAGGCGTAATTGTCGAAAAAAGTCTCAACATAGGGCTTGACTCCGAGGGATTACACCGGTGTAATTCACTCCTAGAGCTCGTTCTTCACTCTGAAGTGCGCCCTAATGACTTGAGGAGATTCGCGAATGCCGATCCGCCCAGAAGGAACATC
>WLME01000022.1 GCA_009700365.1 Actinomycetota bacterium
GACACATTTCTCCTGTCTTGGCCCGCATTAATTCTTGTGGGATGCGAGCCCTAGTTGTTCGACCTCATGATGTAAACGAGCTCATTTGAGTTTCATATCTTTCGCATCCATTTCGTTAACTATGCCAGCACAATAAGTGCTTGCATGATGTGTGAAGTCTATCGAATAGGGCAGAAATTCCCTATTTCATGCGGGGATCAGGCAGTTGGTACGGGGTTATCTGGATGGATATCGATTCTCCAGCCCGTAAGGCGTGCCGCAAGTCGGGCATTCTGGCCATCTTTTCCAATAGCCAATGAGAGTTGATAATCCGGAACAACTACTTTTGCAGAACGAGTTGCCTCGTCAACGATGGTCACACTTGAGACTTTAGCTGGCGCCAGCGCATGGGCTACGAATTTTGCAGGATCTTCGTCGAAATCGACGATATCAATCTTTTCTCCATTGAGTTCATCCATTACGGCGCGAGCACGAGCACCCATTGGGCCAATCAAAGATCCCTTAGGAGAAACTCCTGCACGATGTGAACGCACTGCAATCTTTGTGCGATGTCCTGCTTCTCGAGCAACTGCCATGATTTCAACAATGCGATCTTTGATTTCAGGGACTTCGAGTGCAAATAACTGTTTCACTAACGCTGGGTGACTTCGAGACAACATGATCTCTGGCCCTTTGAGCCCCTGCTTCACCTCGACGACAAAACACTTTATTCGCTCGCCATGTGTGTAAGTCTCGCCAGGCACTTGCTCCTGTGGCGGAATGCGCCCTTCAATTCTTCCTAGATTGACATGAATCATCTTTGGGTCTCGTCCTTGTTGAATTATTCCCGAGACAATGTCACCCACTGAAGTTGTGAATTCTCCAACTATCTCAGCATCATTAGATGCACGCATTTGCTGCTTAATAACTTGACGCGCAGTTGAAGTCGCAATTCGCGAAAATCCTTCAGGCGAATCTACCTCTTCGCTAATTTTCTCACCGAGTTCGTCAAAAGTTGGAATCAGGATTTGTATTTCACCTGTCTCGCGATTGAGCTTGGCATGGGCATGTCGCTTTGGTTCATGAGATTGGTTGTAGGCAGTTAATACGCCAACTTCTATAGCTTGGATAAGCTGTTCAAGCGGCATATCTTTTTCATTAGTGAGGTGAATTAGTGCATCCATTTCTACATGCATTATTTGTCACCATCTTTACGGTTGAATTCAATTTCGACTTGGGCTCGCTTGATATCGGCTAATTGCACTGTTATTTCTCTCGACTCTTTCTTTTCGGATACAGCGAGAGTCACCGAGGTTTCTGAATTTGAGAGTATCCGCCCAGCAATTACAGTTCCATCTACTTGGGTGATCTTAAGAAGGCGATCAAGATTCTTAGCAAAGTGACGTGGGAGCGTCAGGGGGCGATCAATTCCTGGTAACGTCACTTCAAGAGTGAAGGGGGTTTCTCCCATAAATGTTGCCTCATCAAGAAGTTCTGAGACGAGCTTTGATGCGACGGTAACTTGATCGAGATTAAGTGCGCTCTCGCCATCGACAATGACTGTGACGATGCGGTGCTGTCCAGGGGAAACAAGATTGACATCTTCAAGAAAATACCCAGCTTTGAGTAGCGCCGGAGTAATGTGTTCTGAAATCTGGTCTTTGAGAGCCATCTTCGTGCCGTCCTATTCGATTGTTATTCAATTGTCTTTCTTTGGTGTGGTGCAGGAGCAAATTTACTCTATATAGAGCGAGTATCCAAGTCGCAGAATAAGTAGACCTGTAACGATCAGATAGAAAATGCGGATAAAGGATGAGCCTTTCTTAATCGCCATATGCGAACCCATATAACCACCTGCAAGATTTGCCACAGCAAGGACTAAGCCAAGCTTCCACATAATTCCGATGCGAAGGCCCACGACAATAATGGAAGCTAGGTTTGTGGTGGCATTGACTACCTTTGCAATCGCAGATGCCCCAACAAAGGCAAAGCCCATGATTGCAACAAGTGCAATCATCAACATCGTGCCGGTGCCTGGGCCAATCAATCCGTCATAAAAGCCGATTAGGCATGCAGCTATTGCTCCGATGACCATCAACTTTCGCGGCGAATGTTTCTCCACATGCACCTTGCCAAGATCTGGCTTGAAGAGCGTGTAGATAAATATCGCAATCATCATAAAGAAGATGGAGCTTTTAAAGCTCTCAGGTGAGATATGAGAGGCAAGAAGGGAACCAAAGCAAGCACCAATGAATGCTGGGGCGACCATCGCAATTAACAACTTGGGATCAGTTTTAATAAATTTACGGTATTGAATGGCAGCAGTAGATGTTCCAAAGAAGGCTGCCGTCTTTGATGTTGCAACAACTTCTACTGGGTTTGTATTAGGAAATGAGAGCAACATTGCGGGAGTTTGAATGAGGCCACCCCCACCTGCAATGGCATCGATAAATCCTGACGAGAACATTGCAAGCCCTAGCAGGGCAAGATTTACTGCAGTGAGATTCTCCAGCATTAGCTCAGCGTAGGAAGGAGGCCAACTATGAAGTCAACTGCTGATGCAACTGCAATTTCTGATTTATCCCCGCTCTTGCGCACACGGATTTCAACATTTCCTTGCTCAAGAGCCTTGCCCACAACAACAATGACCGGGATACCAATGAGCTCGGCATCCTTAAACTTTACACCTGGGCTTGTTCCGCGACGATCATCAATCATCACGCTAACGCCTCGAGATTCAAGTTCTGCAGATATTTTCTCGGCGGCCTCAAAAACTGAATCATCTTTTCCAGTTGCAACCACATGTACTTTGGCAGGAGCTACTTCAACTGGCCATGAGAGGCCAATCTCGTCGTAACTCTGTTCGGCGATAGCGGCAACGGCGCGCGAGACGCCGATTCCATATGAACCCATGGTGACAACCTGAGATTTTCCATTCTGATCCAAAACTGTAAGACCGAGAGCATCTGCGTACTTGCGACCAAGTTGGAAAATGTGCCCAATTTCGATTGCGCGATCAATAATTACTGGCGTAGCGCACTTCGGACAAGAATCTCCCTGTCGAATCTGAGCCGCTTCAACGTAGTGGTCGACGGTAAAGTCGCGACCATTGACAACATTGCGAGCATGCTTATCTTTTGCGTTTGCACCTGTTACCCATGACGTACCTGGAGCAATGCGTGGATCTGCATAAACGATGATGCTATTTTTCTTTGCATCCTGTGGTCCGATATAGCCTTTAACTAGTCCCGGGAACTTAACAAAATCAGTTTCTTCAAAGACTCGAACTTCATTTACTCCCGCAAGGTTTGCTTGAAGTCGCTTTAGATCGACTTCGCGATCACCTGGCACGAGAACAGATATTGGAGTCTGATCAGCCATCAACATGACGTTCTTAAGAGTCATGCCTGCGTCGTATCCCCCACCAAACTTTGCATTGAGCAAGTCGACGAGTGTGTCAATCGTTGGTGTATTCGGTGAATCAAAAACTTCAACTGATGGGGTAGATCCGCTATCAACTGCTGCAACAACTGTCGTCATAGCCTCAACATTTGCTGCGTAACCACACTTTTCGCAGAGTACGTAGGTATCTTCACCTGTTTCACAAGGAGCTAAGAACTCTTCAGATGCAGAACCGCCCATGGCGCCAGATACCGCACTGACGATGTTGTACTTTAGGCGCAGACGATCAAATGTCTCAATGTATGCAGCGCGATGGCGCATATAGGACTCGACAAGCCCTTCATCAGTGAGGTCGAAAGAATATGAATCTTTCATCACAAATTCGCGGCCACGAATGATTCCAGAACGAGGTCGAGCTTCATCTCGATACTTGGTCTGAATTTGATAGAGAGCAAGTGGCAAATCTTTATACGAGGAGTATTCGCCTTTAACCATCAGCGTAAACATCTCTTCGTGGGTTGGACCTAGAAGATAGTCAGCACCTTTGCGATCTTGCAGGCGAAATAGGTCTGGGCCGTAATCGTTCCAGCGTCCTGTTATTTCATATGCATCTTTCGGCAGTAGGGCTGGGAAGTGCACCTCTTGAAAGCCAGCCTTATCCATCTCATCGCGCACAATGTTTTCGATATTGCGAAGAGTAATTACGCCGAGCGGGAGCCACGAGTAAACACCTGCAGCGATTCGGCGGATGTATCCAGCGCGAACTAAGAGGCGATGGCTTGGAACTTCAGCATCTGCTGGGTCATCGCGCAAAGTACGCAGAAACAGAGTGGACATTCGCAACATATCGCGAACCCTACCCGACCTTTAGGAAGTTGTGACGGAAGGTTCTCCTGATGCAACGCCTGCGGCTTCCATTTCTTCGGCTAAGCGCATGGCTTCTTCAATAAGAGTTTCAACAATCTGTGCTTCAGGTACTGTCTTTATGACTTCACCTTTTACGAAAATCTGGCCTTTGCCGTTTCCGGATGCAACACCGAGATCTGCTTCACGAGCTTCTCCAGGTCCATTTACTACACAACCCATTACGGCGACGCGAAGTGGGACTGTCATTCCCTGAAGTCCTGCCTGAACTTTTTCAGCAAGAGTGTAAACATCTACTTGTGCACGTCCACATGATGGGCACGAGACGATTTCAAGTTTGCGTTGACGCAAATTGAGAGATTCAAGAATGGAAATTCCAACTTTAACTTCTTCAACGGGTGGGGCAGATAGCGATACTCGAATGGTGTCGCCGATACCTTCGGCGAGCAAAATCCCGAAAGCAGTAGCAGATTTGATTGTTCCTTGGAAGATGGGACCAGCTTCGGTAACGCCAAGGTGCAATGGGTAATCACATTTCGCGGCAAGAATTCGGTATGCATTGACCATCGTGACAGGATCGTGATGCTTAACTGAAATCTTGATATCGCTAAATCCATGTTCTTCGAAGAGAGAGGCTTCCCAGAGTGCGGACTCTGCAAGTGCTTCCGGTGTTGCCTTGCCGTATTTCTTAAGAAGTCTTGGGTCCAAAGAACCAGCATTGACTCCGATACGGATAGGAATGCCCGCGTCTCCGGCAGCCTTAGCTACTTCTTTTACTTTGTCATCAAATTGTTTAATGTTTCCTGGATTAACGCGGACTGCCGCACAACCTGCATCAATGGCCGCAAAAATATATTTAGGTTGGAAGTGAATATCTGCAATAACTGGAATCTGAGATTTCTTAGCAATCTGAGCCAATGCATCTGCATCATCTTGCGAAGGAACTGCCACGCGAACGATTTGGCAACCAGAAGCTGTGAGTTCTGCTATTTGCTGGAGGGTTGCATTGACATCAGAAGTCAGAGTTGTGCACATTGATTGAACACTGACCTGGGAATCAGAACCAACACCAACGTTGCCAACTTTAAGTTGCTTAGTCTTGCGACGTGGATGAAGAGTTGGGGGTGGCGCTGATGGAATTCCGAGATCAACCATGAGCCGTATTCTGCCTTATCTCTAGAGATTGAGCGAGACGGGATTGAAGATGTCTGCAATGAGCAATATCGCAGTCAATACTGCAAGCAGAGCAAAGACTGTCATAGTGATGGGAGTAAGAACATTCACATCAATACCGGCAGGCCGTGGCTTACTGCGCAGTCGGGCAAAGAATGCACGAATTTCATCGGCGATTGCAACTGCCATATGTCCACCATCGAGCGGAAGTAGCGGAAGTAAGTTAAAGAGTCCTACAAAGATGTTGAGGCTAGCAATCAGTAATAAGAAAGTTCCGAGACGTTGAGTACTGTTGAGTTTACTGCTGCTTATTACATCCGCCGATACTCCTGCGGCACCGACTACACCCACTAGCCCATTCGGATCACGAGCTTCGCCTCCGAAGGTCTGACGAATAAGTTGAGGCACTTTTGTCGGTAGAGCAATGAGAGCTTTAGCAGATTCGCGAGTGAGAACCATTGTTGCGCGCCCAGATTCGGAGATCGATGTGAAAAATCCTTCTCGTTTGATTCCAATCTTCGTTACTACACCGAGCATGTATCGTTTTTCAGAGCTGAGATAAGTAGGAGCTGCAACAATTGAAATTTCTTCTCCGTCGCGAAGAACTGTAAATGTCAGCTCCTTGCCATCTGAATTAGCAATCGCCTTAGCATCGATATACCAATCAGTTACTTCTCTGCCATCAATTGCAGTGATCTTGTCCCCAGGTTGAAATCCTGCTGCCGCGGCTGCTGAGTTAGGAGCAACTTCTGAGACATCTGAGAGAAGTGCATTTACCCCTACTCCAAAGAAAATCATGAAGATGATGAGAAAACCGATAAGAAAGTGAGCAAATGATCCTGCGCCGAGAACAATCAATTTACGTGTCGTTGTTGCACCAAAGAATGCCCGGGATTCTTCACCGATTGGCATCTCATCGCGAGGAGTCATTCCTTCGATTCGGCAATAACCCCCAGCAGGTATCGCCTTGATTCCAAACTCAGTTTCCCCGCGCTTAAAAGACCATATACGTCTTCCGAATCCCAAGAAAAATTCAGTAACCTTCATATCAAAGCGCTTAGCTGTGATGTAGTGGCCAAACTCGTGCACCATTACCGATAGAAGTAGCGCGATAGCGAAAGCCAGAATTCCAAGAATCTTCATTAACCAACCTTTTTCAATAGTTCGTGAGCAGTACGGCGGGCATCTTCCTCAATGGCACTGACATCAGCTAGATCACGAAGTGGGCCACTGACGCTACCGCGCAATGAATCAACAACTTGTGAAACTGTCTTAACAATTTCTGTGAACTTCAGCTTGCCTTCAACAAATGCCTGAACAGCAACTTCATTCGCTGCATTAAAAACGGCAGGGAGTCCTCCCCCGATGGAACCTACTTCCCGAGCAAGTGAAACCGCAGGGAATCGATCTGTATCAATTGGTGCAAAGTTCCATGTATGTGACTGAGTCCAATCAATTGCTTTGGTCGCAGCGGGAACACGATGTGGATAAGAGAGCGCGAGAGAGATTGGCCCTTTCATATTCGGAGGCGAAGCTTGAGCAATTGTTGAGCCATCAACAAACTCGACCATTGAGTGCACGACGGATTGGGGATGAATAACCGCTTCAATCTGTGAGTACGGAATACCAAATAGATAATGCGCTTCGATGATTTCGAGTCCTTTATTCATCAGGGTCGCAGAATTAATGGTGACTACCGGACCCATTACCCATGTCGGATGAGCGAGTGCTTCTTGGACAGTAACGTCCGATAAATCCGGACGATCTCTAAAGGGCCCTCCGCTTGCAGTGAGAATTAATTTGGAAATCTCAGATTTCTTCTCGCCGATAAGCGCTTGCCAGATAGCCGAATGTTCGGAGTCAACAGGAAGAAGTTGATTTTCTTTCGCGCGAGCAATAACAAGATCTCCACCCGCAACGAGTGATTCCTTATTCGCAAGCGCTACGCGATTATCTGCTTCGAGGGCTGCAATTGTTGGCGCCAACCCGATGGAACCTGTAATTCCATTGAGAACTACATCGCAAGAAATTGCCGCAACTTCTCGTGAAGCATGTGGGCCATCGACTACTTCGACGCCAGGAAGTGCTTGACGGATTAGATCAGCATTCTTGGCAACCCCAACTACTTTTACCTTGAATTTCTTTGCCTGAGCGATTAGTAGGTCGGGACTTGAACCAGCAGCAGAAATAGCAAGAACAGAGAAGAGTTCGGGATTTGCCTCTACTATTTCGAGAGCCTGCACACCTATCGAGCCGGTGGAACCCAGAATAACGAGTTCGCGGGTCATGAAACTTTGCGCTTGCGACCTACAAATTGTCCGATGACAACTATTGCAAGTGCGAGGAAGAACATCGAAGAACCAATCACATTTGCCTGAGCTGGAATTCCTCGAGCTGCAGATGTGTAGACAAATTTAGGAAATGTGGTCATGGTGCCAGAATTAAAATTGGTGATGATGAAATCATCGAAAGACAAGCTAAATGCCAGTAACGCTGCTGCTGCGATTCCTGGTGCAACCAACGGCAGCGTGACCCGACGAAATGTTTCGCGTTCATTGGCGTAGAGATCCATGGCCGCTTGCTCGAGTCGTGGATCAAGGCTTGCAATACGAGCTTTGACTGTAACTACGACGAAAGAGATACAGAAAAGTACGTGAGCAATCACGGTTGGCCAGAATCCTGGGTTGATCTTAAAGACTAGGAAGAGCGAGAGAAGTGATGCACCCAGAACAATTTCAGGAGTTGCCATCGGTAAAAAGATAAGCAAGTTGGTAGTTGAGCGACCCTTAAATTTGTGGCGACCGAGCGCAAATGCAATCATCGTGCCGAGAATTGTTGAAAAGAGCGTTGCGAGAAATCCAATTTTGATGGAGTTACCAAGTGCGCTACAAATTTCCGGTGCTCCGCATGGGTTTTGCCAATTTGCAAAGGTAAAACCTTTCCAGACCAAGTTGCTCTTTGCTGAATCGTTAAAAGAGAATGCAAAGGTGTATGCGACAGGGATGAATAGATAGGTAAATGCAACAACTGCATAAATACGTATGAGGTTGCGCTGGAACCAGCGAGAGACAGTTTTCATACGAGTTCCTCTGTTCCGGCCTTGCGAACATAGATGGTAACTAGAACCAAAATAGCAGCCATCAAAGTAAATGAGAGCGCTGCAGCAGTGGGGTAATCAACAATCTTGAAGTAGCGAGATTCGATGACGTTTCCAAGCATTTTCGTCTGCGGGCTGCCGAGAATTGCAGCGTTGACATAGTCACCAGCTGCAGGAATAAAGGTGAGCAAGGTGCCTGCGACCACGCCAGGCATCGAGAGCGGAAGAGTTACTTTGCGAAAAGTTGTAAATCCATTGGCATAGAGATCGCCTGAGGCTTCAAGTGTGCGCGGGTCAATGCGATCGATGGATGCATAGAGTGGCAATGTCATAAATGGAAGGAAGTTATATGTCATTCCGGCAACGACTGCGAAGGCACTTGATGTCAACGTCGTGCTCTGGGAAATAATATGGAGGTTACGCAGCGTTGGAACTACAAAGCCCTCTTCGCCAAGTATCTGTTTCCAGGCGATAGTGCGGAGTAAGAAGGATGTAAAGAATGGGGCCACAACGAGAACGAGCATAAAGTTCTTGAGCTTGCCACCCTTAAATGCAATGGCATAAGCAAGCGGGTATGCAATCGCTAAAGCCAAAACAGTAGCAATAGTTGCATAAATAAATGATCGACCAAACTGCTCTCTATTTTCTACAAATGCATCTATGTAATTCTTGAAGTGAAATGTCTGTTCGTATTGGCCGGTATCTCCACCACCGACAGGTGTCTGCGTAGAAGTTTGTGCAAGGTTAAAAAGGGGAAGAAGAAAGAAGGTAAAGAGAAAACCCATCCCAGGAATCAGTAAGAGATAAGGGGTACTGATCTTCTTCACTCGTCGTCCAGATCCTCATCAGGGTTCACTTCTGTGCCAGCTTCAGCATCTTCATCTCCACGAAGTCCGAATGTAAAGATTGGCTCCCAAGAAATATTGACAGACTCTCCCACATTAAACGGAGCAACCCCATCATCGTTCTGCTCAAAGACCATGAGTTCTTGTCCCCATGGCATCAATACTTGGTACTGCGTTGAAACACCGATGTAAGAAACATCTTCAACTTTTCCGCCAGTGAGCACATTTCCAGAGGTTGCGGTTTCAAGTCGAGAGATGCGGAATTTTTCAGGGCGGATACCTGCATAGATTGAGTTATCTACTGCATGTGAACGATCCTTCTGAAGTGCGATTTTTTGGCCGAAGAGATCGACAATCTGATTTGCGCCATCATTTCCAGTAACTGTGCCTTTGATTAAGTTAGATTGGCCTAGAAAGTTTGCAACGAATGCAGTCTCCGGGTCGTCATACAAATCTGCGGGAGATCCCATTTGCTCGATACGTCCCTCATTCATTACAGCGATCGTATCTGCCATGGTCATAGCTTCTTCTTGATCGTGCGTCACGTGAACGAAGGTGAGACCAACTTCCTTCTGAATCCACTTCAGTTCGATCTGCATCTGGCGGCGAAGTTTGAGATCGAGTGCACCGAGAGGTTCGTCAAGAAGCAACAAGGCTGGGCGGTTAACAATTGCACGAGCCAGTGCAATGCGCTGTTGTTGACCACCCGACAACTGAGTGGGTTTGCGCTGCGCTAGATGCGGAAGTTCGACGAGATCTAGCGCTTTATTGACAGCTGTATCAATATCTTGGATTCCACGGCGACGTAGACCGAATGCAATATTTTCAAAGATAGTCAGATGCGGGAAGAGCGCATAATTTTGAAATACTGTATTGATCGGACGTTGATATGGTTTTGTATCCGTAATATCTGTATCGCCCAGTGAAATCTTTCCTTGTGTTGGTTCTTCAAGCCCGGCAATCATTCGAAGAGTCGTCGTTTTGCCACAACCTGAAGGTCCAAGAAGTGCAAAGAAGGAGCCCTTAGGAATTACCAACGTCAAATCATCTACGGCGGTGAAATCACCATACGTTTTCGTTATGTTGCTGAGCTTAAGATCTCCGCGCGCAGAAATAGCTTTCTCTGACACTTAGTTGCCGGCAGCCTTCTGGAACGCTTCAGTCCATGAAGTTTCTTCAGCAGGAGTGAGCGAACGGAAAACGCTGAGGTTTGCCATCGTCTTGTCACTTGGGAAGATAAATTCGCTCTTTGCGAGTTCTGGATCAATCTTCTCCATCTCAGCCTGTGCACCCTTAACTGGGCAGACGTAGTTGACGTATGCAGCAACTTCGGCTGCAACAGATGGTTCGTAGTAGTAATTAATAAGCTTTTCGGTATTTGCCTTTGCCTCAGCTGTAACAGTTGATGGAATCATCATGTTATCGCCTGAGATTGTTCCGCCAGACTCTGGAATTGCGAAGTCAAACTTGCCAGCATTTTCAGATTTGAGAATAAACATATCTCCAGACCAGCCAATAACAGCTGTTGCATCCCCTGATGTGAGGTCTTCGGCATATTCATTGCCCTTAACTCCACGAATCCAACCATCTGCAATTTTCTTTGCAAGGAAGTCGACTGCGTTCATAAATTGATTTTCAGTCACTGTCGCAAGGCTTACACCCTGAGCGCGAAGAATGATTCCAATGGTGTCGCGCATTTCAGAGAGAACAACGATCTTTCCCTTATTTCCTGGTGAGAAGAGATCATCGAGAGTGCGAACACCCTTCGGATTCTTTGCAGTGTTCCAACCAAAACCGCCCATGATGCCCTGCCATGTAAGCGACTGTTCGCGTTTAGGGTCAAATGATGGAGAAGCGAGTGTGTCAAGAATGTTTGTCTTATTAGGAATATTAGCGGCATCAAATTTTTGTGTGTATCCCAGACGGATCCATCGTGATGCCATCCAGTCTGTTGGGCAGACAAGGTCATAGCCAATATCTTTTCCGAGCTTTAATTGAGCTTGCACTTTTCCAAAGAACTCATCGTTATCGTTGTAATCTTCAAAGTACTTAACATCAATGCCAGTTTCTTTGGTAAATGCCTGAAGGGTTGGATAGTTCTTACCTGAGTCGTCAACATCGAGGTAGAGAGGCCAGTTGCCCCAACGAACAGAATTTTTTGCATTTGTTGAGCTTCCGCCTGATCCACATGCAGCGAGTGCACTTGCACCTGCAACTGCTCCTGCGCCTGCAAGAACTGCACGACGGGATACGAGTGAATTAAGAACTGAGCGTGCTTCTTGTGACAAGGGATTCTTAGCCATGACGAGGGCTCCTTTTATTTGCCGGAATAAGGGACGGTTGTGCAGGGCTCATTATGTAACCCTTTTAAGCGTGAGCCAAACCTAAATCGAGTTTATTTTGTGGTGATTTAGAGGTGGCTCTAGAGCTTGCGCTTAGGCGTTGAGGTTGGTCATTACATGCTTAATGCGGGTGTAATCCTCAAAGCCATAGTTGGAGAGATCCTTGCCGTATCCGCTTCTCTTGAAGCCGCCATGTGGCATCTCAGCCACGATTGGGATGTGGGTATTAATCCAGACACATCCGAAGTCGAAGGCTTTAGCCATACGCATCGCCCGCCCATGGTCTTTAGTCCAGACCGATGAGGCCAGGCCATATTCGATGCCATTGGACATCGCAACTGCTTCGGCCTCATCCTTAAATTTTTGGATTGTTATGACAGGGCCAAAGATTTCAGATTGAATGAGTTCATCGCTCTGCTTGAGATCGGCAATAACGGTTGGGGCGACAAAGTATCCGGCGCGGTTTGTTGGTTACCCCCCTGCCACGATCCGTGCATGCGATGGCGTACGGGAAATAAATCCATTGACGCGTTCAAATTGTGATGCGTTATTTACTGGTCCAACTATTACATCTTCATCCGGAGAACCCATGCCGATGTGGTTTGTTGCCTGGTCTGCAAGAAGTTTGACCATCTC
>WLME01000023.1 GCA_009700365.1 Actinomycetota bacterium
GAAATTCGTGAAGGCTTACGAGTCGTTTGGTATTACAAGTGGATTGCAGCCATGATCATCATGGCATCGCTTCAATTAATGTTAGTAATTGGAGTAGAGAATGTTCTGCTCCCAGTCATTACCAAGAGAGATTTCGGCACCGCTTCAGTCTTCGCAACTTCAGCAGCGCTATTTAGCGTCGGTGGAGCAATATCTGCAGTAATTTGCATCAAGTCAAAAGTTAAAAACCCAGGGCTAGTTTCTGTAGTTGTGTGGGGACTTTTCATACTTGCTCCGCTGGTTCTTGCTTTCCCCAATTCAAAGACACTTATCTTTGGTGCTTACTTCATTGCTGGTTTCTCGGTAGGACCTTGGGAGGCATTCTGGAGCACCCAAGTGCAGAGAGAAGTGCCAGCTGAATACCAGGGGCGAGTATTTGCAATTGATCTCATGGGTTCGCTGGGATTAATGCCACTCGGAATGGCTCTTGCCGGCCCGATGGTAAATATATTCGGTGAACGCCAATTGCTAATCGGCGTTGCAATCTTTCATATTGCCATTTGTGCAATCGTTCTCCTGGTCCCAGGAGTTAAAGAGATGAAGACGTCGCGGCCACCATATTCGCCAGGAGCTGCAATTTCTTCTTAGGGCGAACACAGATGAGCCTGATTAACGCCTCATAAAATGGGCTGAAAAACTATTCTTTACCCATGTCCACACGTATCGGCGAAGCAAACGACCTCCTCAAATGTTCTTTCTGCGGAAAGACCCAGAAGCAGGTAAAGAAACTCATCGCAGGTCCTGGCGTTTACATTTGCGACGAGTGCATCGAGCTGTGTAATGAAATCATCGTCGAAGAACTTTCAGAGGCCACATCACTTGGCTTAAGCGAACTTCCTAAGCCGCAAGCAATTTTTGAATTCTTAGATCAATACGTAATTGGACAAGATCGCGCAAAGAAATCTCTCTCTGTCGCTGTCTACAACCATTACAAGCGAGTCCAATCAGGTGATTCACGCACAGACGATGGAATCGAACTCGCGAAGTCCAACATTCTTCTTCTCGGGCCAACTGGTTGCGGCAAGACACTCATGGCACAAACGTTGGCTCGAATGCTCAACGTTCCCTTCGCCATCGCAGATGCAACAGCTCTTACCGAAGCAGGATATGTCGGCGAGGATGTTGAAAACATTCTTCTCAAACTTCTTCAGGCTGCAGATTACGATGTGAAGAAAGCAGAAACAGGAATTATCTATATTGATGAAATCGATAAGGTAGCCCGCAAATCAGAGAACCCATCTATCACCCGAGATGTTTCAGGCGAAGGTGTTCAGCAGGCGCTTCTCAAAATTCTGGAAGGAACTGTTGCATCTGTTCCTCCCCAGGGCGGCAGAAAGCATCCTCATCAAGAATTTATTCAAATCGATACAACAAATGTTCTCTTTATTGTGGGCGGGGCATTTGCTGGTCTCGATAAAATTATTGAAGCGCGTAGCGGATCATCAGGAGTGGGATTCGGCGCAGAATTACAAACTGCAGAAGATAAGAATCGTCGAGATATCTTCGCTGATGTGATGCCAGAAGATTTGTTGAAGTTTGGAATGATCCCCGAATTTATTGGGCGCCTTCCAGTTCTCACAAGCGTTGAAAACCTCGATAAGCCTGCCTTGATGCAGATTCTTACCGAGCCAAAGAATGCGCTTGTAAAGCAGTATCAGAAACTCTTTGATCTCGATGATGTCGAGCTTGAATTTGCACCCGATGCTCTCGATGCGATCGCAGACCTTGCACTCAATCGTGGCACAGGTGCGCGTGGCCTTCGAGCAATCATGGAGTCTGCACTTCTGGGTGTTATGTATGACGTCCCAAGCCGCGCTGATATCGCGAAGGTAATTATTGAGAAGGCATGTATTGAAAATCAAGCAGCTCCAACTTTGGTTCCTCGCACCGGAGATATTCCTAAGCGCGCATCACGCCGTGACAAGTCGTCTGAGGAGAAGAGCGCTTAAAGTTTGAACTAGACTACGGTCCATGTCTTCCGATAAGCGCGAACTTGCATCGTCATTTGTTCCTGGCGATATCGAAGGCCCCCTGTATTCGAAGTGGCTCGAAGCCGGATACTTCACGGCAGATGCACATTCTTCTAAAGAACCATTTACGATTGTCATTCCTCCGCCAAATGTAACTGGCAACCTTCACATTGGTCATGCACTTGATCAAACTCTTCAAGACTGTTTAACGCGCATGAAACGCATGCAAGGTTTTGAAGCTCTCTGGTTACCAGGTATGGACCATGCGGGCATTGCAACACAGAACGTAGTTGAAAAACAGTTAGCGTCCCAAGGAAAGACACGTCACGATTTAGGTCGCGAAGATTTCATTAAAAAGGTATGGGAATGGAAGGCCGAATCCGGCGGACAAATTCTCGGACAGATGAAACGCCTTGGAGATTCAGTCGACTGGTCTCGCGAAGCATTTACTATGGACGAGAATCTCTCACAAGCAGTCCTCACAATATTTAAGAAATTATTTGATCAAGGCCTTATTTACCGAGCTGAGCGAATTATTAACTGGTGTCCTCGTTGCTTAACCGCACTTTCAGATATAGAGGTTGAGCATCAAGATGATGCCGGTGAATTTGTTCAGGTTCGATACGGCGATGGCGAGCAGAGCATCGTTGTTGCTACAACTCGTGCCGAAACCATGATGGGCGATGGCGCAGTTGCGGTGCACCCAGATGATCCGCGATACAAACATATGGTCGGAACAGAGGTGCTTCTGCCTTTGGTAAACCGCATGATTCCAATCATTGCTGACGAACTTGTCGATCCCGACTTCGGAACTGGTGCCGTGAAAGTCACTGCCGCTCACGATCCAAACGACTTTGAAATGGCTGTCCGCCACAATATTCCATTCGTTGTGATTATGAATGAGCACGGCGTAATGGCCGGAACCGGCACAGAATTTGATGGAATGGATCGATTCGATGCGCGCGTTGCTGTTGTTGCAAAACTTAAAGAGATGGGACGTATCGTTGCCGAGAAGCGTCCATATATTCACGCAGTTGGACATTGTTCGCGTTGCGACACAACAGTTGAACCTCGTCTTTCTAAGCAGTGGTTTGTAAAGGTTGCACCACTTGCAAAAGCGGCAGGGGATGCGGTTCGCGATGGTCGCGTAAAGATTGAACCTGCAGAACTTGCACCACGTTATTTCGAATGGGTCGACAATATGCACGACTGGTGCATTTCGCGACAACTCTGGTGGGGTCATCGAATTCCTGTTTGGTATGGACCTAATGAAGAAGTCATTGTTGTCGGACCCGGAGAATCAGCGCCAGCTGGTTACACGCAAGACCCTGATGTTCTCGACACGTGGTTCTCATCAGCGCTCTGGCCATTCTCGACACTTGGCTGGCCTAATGACACAGCAGATGTAAAGAAGTTCTATCCAACAAGCGTCCTTGTAACTGGATATGACATCCTCTTTTTCTGGGTAGCGCGCATGATGTTATTCGGCCTCTTTGCAATGGATGGCGTTCCACCATTCCATACAATTGTTTTACACGGTCTGGTGCGCGATCAATTCGGAAAGAAGATGTCTAAATCTCGCGGCAATGTTGTTGATCCTCTTGAGTTTATTGATAAATATGGCGCCGACGCACTTCGCTTTACTTTGGCACGAGGTTCTAACCCCGGAAAAGATCAGGCACTTGCCGAAGATTGGATTGCGGGTTCACGCAACTTTGCAACGAAACTTTGGAACGCCACACGCTTTGCAATGATGAATGGCGCGACAATTGAAGGACCGCTTCCAAGCACAGATTCACTGTCAGATATTGATAAGTGGATTCTTTCTCGACTTGCTGAATCGACATCTGAATTCTCATCCCTTATCGAGAGCTATGAATTTTCTCGCGCCTGCGAAGCCATCTATCACTTTGCTTGGGACGATCTCTGTGACTGGTATCTAGAACTCTCAAAGGAAGCTTTCGCCTCAGGAAACGCGGCAGCTTCGCAGCGCGTACTTGGCCACGTTCTCGACACACTCTTTCGCTTACTGCACCCGGTGATGCCATTTATCACTGAAACTCTTTGGATGACTCTGACAGGTGGAGAAACACTTGTCACTGCAGCATGGCCAAAGGCTGATTCATCACATATCAATAAGGAGTCTGAAGCTCTCGTTGGCGAGCTTCAGAAGATCATCACCGAAGTGCGTCGATTCAGAAATGACCAAGGAGTAAAGCCATCGCAGAAGATTCCAGGTCGAATCATTGCTCCAGATAGCGTGACTGCATATTCAGGTGCAATGGCATTCTTGCTCAAGCTCGAACTCACAGAATTTACCCCAAGTGCATCTGTAGAAATTGGTTCTATGAAGGTTGAATTTGATCTTTCAGGAACAGTTGATGTTGTAGCCGAGCGAGCACGTTTAGAAAAAGATTTAGTTACAGCTCAAAAAGATATGAAGACTGCAGAAGTAAAGTTGAGCAATGAAGGCTTTATGGCTAAAGCGCCAGAAAATGTTGTTGCCGAAATCAAGGAAAGAATGGCAGCAACATCTGCCGATATCGAGCGCATCACCGCCCAACTTGCAGCACTTAAATAAATGAATCACATTTCCGCTGAAGATCAATCTCGTATTGATGCAATCGAGCAAGCACTCCTTGCTCGTTGGCCTGAGACTCGAATCGAACCAACACTCGAGCGCATTGCTGCTCTAGTAGATATCTTGGGTTCTCCTCAATTAACGTATCCGACGATTCATGTTGGTGGGACAAATGGTAAGACCACGACATCTCGCATGATTGATTCACTTCTCTTCGAAATGGGTTTGCGAACCGGTCGGTTCACAAGTCCCCATCTCGAGAGTTATCTTGAAAGAATTTCAATCAATGGCCAACCAATCAACCCAAAAGAATTGATTTTTTCTTTCAATGATATTTCTGCCTATCTTGATTTAATGGATACAAAGTTCGAACATCCAATTTCATTCTTTGAAGCAATGACAGCCCTTGCTTTTGCAGCATTTGCCGAACACCCGATAGATGTCGGTGTGATTGAAGTAGGTATGGGCGGCGAGTGGGATGCCACGAATGTCATTGATGCTGATGTTTCCGTGATGATGCCAATAGGCCTCGATCACACTGAATATTTGGGCGAAACCCTTGCAGAAATCGCACAAACTAAGGCAGGAATTATCAAGGAGTCTGGCTTTGTTGTTCTGGCGCGACAAGAACCTGAAGCAGCTAAAGAACTCTTAAAACGAGCCGCAACCGTAGGTGCGGACGTTGCTCGCGAGGGAGTCGAGTACTCATTGCTATCTCGCACCTTGGCTGTTGGTGGCCAACTTCTAACTATCCAAGGAATCAAAGAGACTTACGAAGATATTTTCTTGCCACTCCATGGAAAACATCAAGCGTCGAATGCAGCGGCAGCGCTTGTTGCAGTTGAAGCATTTTTCGGAGACCAAGAACTCGATATCGAGGCAGTGCGCGCAGGTTTTGCAAACGTTACTTCGCCAGGCAGATGTGAAGTTATTCATCGCGATCCCACGATTATCGTGGATGCTGCACACAATCCTCATGGAGCTTCAGCCATCGCCGAAACTATTCAAACCGAATTCACCTTTGATGAAGTAATTGGAATCGTGGCCCCAATGGGGGACAAGGATATTCGCGGTATTTTGCTTGAACTTGAACAAGTAATGGATTCAATCATTGTCACTAAAAATGCATCACCTCGCGCGATGGCAGTGGAATCTCTTGAACTCATCGCAATAGAGATTTTCGGACACGATCGAGTCTTTTCTTCCGATTCAGTCGCAGATGCTATCGATAAGGCTATTAAGGATTCGGTCCGCCCATTGAGTGAGGACACCATTGGAATTCTGATCACGGGTTCTGTCGTGACGGTAGGCGAGGCGCGCACAATTATTCGAAAGAGATTTCCAAAGGAAGATAAGTAGATGCGCATACTTGGATCCGCAGTATTAGTTATGGAATTTTTCGTGATGGGTTTTGCAATGTTGTTGGCAAAAGATAACCACGAAATCTCAACAATCATCGCTGGCGCTATCATCGCCATTCTGCTTCTTCTCACCCCAGGACTTCTCAAGAAGCGCTCAGGTTGGATTCTTGGATCTTTTCTGCAACTTCTGATGATTGGCTATGCCGTTGTCGTGCCCTCAATGGCCATCGTGGGGCTGATTTTCGGCGGACTCTGGATTGCAGCCATTCTGGTGGGGCGCAGGGGAGAGGCAATCCGCGCAGAACTCATGGCGTCACGCACTCCCAACCCCTAATAGACTGCACCCGTGAGCACCGAAAAGACACTCGTCCTAGTTAAGCCAGATGGCGTTGCACGCGGCTTGGTTGGCGAAGTCATCGCTCGTATCGAAGCAAAAGGTTACAAAATTATTCAACTTCGTATGTTGCAAGCAGATCGTGCACTACTTGAAAAGCATTACGCAGAACATCAAGGCAAGCCATTTTTTGAACCACTCGTTGAGTTCATGTTGTCAGGCCCCATCGTTGCTCTCGTTGCTGAAGGCAATCGAGTCATCGAGGGATTCCGATCACTTGCAGGAGTGACAGATCCAACTGTTGCAGCTCCCGGAACTATCCGTGGAGACCTTGCGCGAGATCAAGGAACCAAAGTTGTACAAAACATAGTTCATGGCTCTGATTCACCTGAATCAGCAGCTCGTGAAATAGCAATCTTCTTCGAGGGGAAATAAATGTCTAACAGAATGTCATTCATCGGCCGCGACATGGCGGTTGACCTAGGTACCGCAAACACGCTTGTCTATGTTCGTGGTCGTGGCATTGTTCTTAACGAACCATCAGTAGTTGCTGTTAACCAAGATACAGGTGGCATCCTCGCTGTTGGTCTCGAAGCAAAGAAGATGATTGGTCGTACACCTGGCAACATCGTTGCCATTCGCCCACTCAAAGATGGTGTGATTGCAGATTTCGATACAACTGAGCGCATGCTTCGTTACTTCATTCAGAAAGTTCACCGCCGCAGTTATTTAGCTAAACCACGAATCGTCGTGTGCGTTCCTTCAGGTATCACAGGTGTCGAACAGCGCGCAGTCAAAGATGCTGGATACGCAGCCGGAGCACGCAAGGTGTACATCATTGAAGAACCTATGGCCGCAGCAATTGGTGCAGGACTTCCGATTCACGAACCGACAGGAAACATGGTTGTAGATATCGGTGGCGGAACAACAGAAGTCGCTGTTATTTCACTCGGTGGAATCGTTACAGCGCTCTCAATTCGAATTGGTGGAGACGAGCTCGATCAGTCCATTATTAACTGGACTAAGCGCGAATACTCATTGCTTTTGGGGGAGCGAACAGCCGAGGAAATCAAGATGGCAATCGGTTCTGCCTACCCTCTACAAGGCGAAAACGATGCAGAAATTCGTGGTCGCGATCTTGCAACAGGTCTTCCTAAGACAATCGTTGTTACGGCTGCGGAAATTCGCAAGGCTCTCGAAGAACCTGTAAATCAAATTGTTAACGCCGTGAAGGCAACTCTCGACAAGTGCCCACCAGAACTTTCTTCTGATCTCATGGATCGTGGAATCGTTCTTACTGGTGGAGGCGCGCTTCTCAAGGGACTTGATGAGCGTCTTCGCAAAGAGACAGGAATGCCGATTCACATTGCAGATCGTCCACTCGATGCAGTTGTCGAAGGTTCCGGTAAGTGCATTGAAGAGTTCGAAGCCCTTGAAAAGGTTTTGATCTCTGAGCCTCGTCGGTAGGTAATTCCAAGTGCGCTACGGCGGCGACAACCGCGGTCGCTTACTCATTATCGTCCTTGTTGTTACATCTCTGCTTTTTATCACTCTTGACCTTCGTGGCGTTCAAGTCATTGATGGTTTGCGAACCGGTACACAGACAGCACTTTCTCCAGTCCAGAAATTTGGGTCGTGGGCTGTTTCTCCATTTCGGAACTTTCTTTCAGATGTTACTCACCTTGGGCGTACTCGCAATCAACTTGAAAAACTCAAATCCGAAAATGACAAACTTCGCTTAGAGCTTCAAAACAGAGAAGTTGCTGACGCGCAGCTCAAACAGTTAAAGGGCGTGTTGGATCTTGCAGGAACTGCAGGTTTTAAAGTTGTCAATGCAAAGGTAATCTCACAAGGTTCAAACACCTCATTTACTCAGACAATAACTATTGATGCAGGAACTACATCAGGGATTAAATCAAATATGACGGTCCTTTCAGGTTATGGATTAGTCGGAGTGGTAAAGAGTGCATATTCCACAAGCGCACTGGTGCAGCTTGCATCTGATCCTGGATTTCGAATTGGGGTTCGTATTGCTGGGACCCAACAAATTGGAATTCTGAGCGGACAGGGAACCCGCAAAGGCGTAGTGCAATTATTAGATAACACCACTCTTATTCGTAAAGGTGATGTGATTCTTGCCCGCGGCAGTGATAACTCACGTCCATTCGTGCCAGGCGTTCCTATCGGAGAAGTTACTTCAGTCGATAATTCTCCTGGTGCTGTTACTCAAACGGCCGATGTAAAGTTTTATTCAAACTTCTCCACCCTTGGAATCGTCGCAGTTGTAGTTTCTGCCGCCGCCTCCGATCCTCGCGATGCCTTGGTTCCACCAAAGCCACGCCCAACGCCACTTCCTACCGTGACAATTTATGCCACGCCTCCAACTCCATCACCTAGTCCTACGGCTACGAAGTAAGTTGGATTAAAGAATGTCCCTGCGAAGTTTCCTTCTCTCCTCACCTCTCTTTTTTGGAGTATTTCTCTTCCAGGAAGCTTTTGTAACTCAGCTAAGACTTCCATTTGGTGGATTCAATCTTCTACTCATAGTTGCACTTATTTGGGCTGCACTGAGTACCCCAGAAATTGGTGCTTTGACTGGGTTTGGTGCAGGAATAGGAATGGATCTTTCTCAAACTTCTCCGGTTCCGATCGGGCATTGGACTTTAGTGATGATCATCGCCTGCTACGCCGTAGCTTTTTTTAGTTATGGTGATGACAATGTAAGAGGCAACCCAATTAACATCATCTTCTTGACTACTGCCGGAGTTCTTTTATCGCAGGTGGCGTATTTATTGATTGGAATAATGTTGGGTCAAGAAATCGGAAGCATTCAACATATTTTATTTATCCTTGCTGGCACAACGTTCTGGAGCGCGATTATTTCGCCATTGTGTCTAAAAGTTATTTCGTATTTACATGCAAATGTTTTCGGAACGCGTAACTTGCTATGAATCAGCGGTCTCGTCTGAGTTTGCTCGTCATACAAATCTTTATCGCCTCATTGATGGTCGCCCTGTTTGGTCGACTCTTTTATCTACAAGTAGCAGCTGGTCCTAAGTACCGAGTTGCTGCGCTCAATATTCAAAGTCGAGATGTTGTGACACCTGCAAATCGTGGTTTCATCGTGGACTCATCTGGAGTTCCGCTCGCCCTTAATAAGGTAGGGCTAGCAGTAACAGTCGATAGAACAATCATTGATAAGTTGCCCGACCAGGGATCTTCGGTCATAAAAGATGTCGTTAAGTTACTTGGCCTTAATTACGAAGATGTCTGGCAGCGCACTCGACTCTGTGGAGAACTTCCCAAGGGAGAAAAGGCTGGATGCTGGACAGGTTCACGTTTCCAGCCGATTCCCATTACTAAAGAGTCAGACCCCCAGCTTGCGCTTCAAATTGTTGAGAGATCAGATCGTTTTCCAGGGATTTCTGCAACACCAATTGCGATTCGCAGTTACCCGGAAGTACTTGGACTTAACGGGGGACATGTACTTGGTTACGTAGGTCCGCTGACCGAAGAAGATCTATCAGGAGCAAATGGCCGCACGTATTTCAGATCAGAGATGATTGGAAAGACAGGCCTAGAGGCAATGTATGACAGCTATTTGCGCGGAATTCCTGGAATCAAGACTTTTATCGTTGACCGCAAAGAAGCTGTCACAACTGTTCGTCAAAATACAAAACCGGTTGCAGGAAATCACTTAGTGACAAGTCTTGATGCACGCATTCAGGCTGCTACAGATTTAGCACTCGCAGATGCAGTCAAACGTGCGAGAGCATCGGGATATCGAGCAGATGGTGGATCGGCAGTAGTACTCGATGTTTCAAACGGACAAGTTTTAGCTCTTTCCTCGTACCCAACATTTGATCCCAATGCATTTGAAAAGGGATTGACGGTACAACAGGCTAGTGATTTATATAGTGAAAAAACTGGCGTCCCTGCCTTGAATCGAGCTCTTCAAGGGCTGTATGCACCAGGTTCAACTTTCAAGGCTGTCTCCGTTATTGCTGCAAAGAATGCTGGCTATAACCTCAATGCAACGTATGCATGCCCAGCAGAAGTTAAAGTCGGAACTCGCGCTTTCCAAAATTTCCGCAGCAAGTCACAAGGAACTCTGACTTTAAAGCGCGCAATAGCGGTTTCGTGTGACACCGTCTGGTACAGGATTGCTTATGATGAATGGCTCCGCGATGGTGGATTAAGGCCGAAATCGAACCCGAATGATTACTTCTTTAATGCTGCAGCGAAGTTCCAGCTGGATAAGAAGACGGGAGTCGATTTACCCTCTGAATCAACCGGGCGTCTTGCAAATCGCGAATGGCGTAAATCTTGGTACGCACAGAATAAAGATTTCTACTGCAATTACAAAGAGCGCGCTGCAAAATCTGCGCAAACCCCTTTCCTTCTCTTGTTAGCGCATGAGAACTGCCTCGATGGCGACAAGATTCGTGCTGGCGACGCTGTGAACTTCTCGATTGGCCAGGGCGATACCGTTATTACTCCGATAAAGCTTGCTCAAATGTATGCAGCAATCGCAAATGGTGGAACCATTTGGAAGCCAACTATCGCTAAGGCAATCATCAGTACTGATGGGAAAGTGATCCGAAAATTCGCACCTGAGAAATTGGGTGATATCGAAGTAGATAAAACTACGATTGCTTTTCTACACGATGCACTCCATGAAGTAACAGTGTCTGGAACTTCAGCTGGAATATTTGCAGGTTTTCCGATTGCGACTTCAGGTAAGACAGGATCGGCTCAAGTATTTGGTACAAATTCAAATGGTGGCGTGAAGGATGACACTTCTTGGTATGCATCCTTTGCTCCATCAACCAAGCCGAAGTATGCGATTGTCATGATGGTGAGCCAAGGTGGTTATGGTTCAACTACTTCTGCAGTTGGAGTTCGCAAGATATATTCAACGATTTTTGGAGTAAATGGAAATAAACTAGTTCCGGGGTTGGAGCTATTTCCAAGTGGAAAACCTCCGACGAAATTGCCACGGATTTCTCCTGCAACTAAACCAAAGCCATCTATATTAAATCCTGGAAAGACAACCAAACCCACGGTCACGCCA
>WLME01000024.1 GCA_009700365.1 Actinomycetota bacterium
GAAGGATCGCTTCGGCAGAGCGGGCGTTATCTGCAACTACGGTTGCGCCTAAAAGTGATTCAAGAAGCTCTGTAATCTGGGGCGAACGAACATAGCTCAGGAGTGAGGTCAAACCTGAAGGAGTCTGATTTCCTGCTCGATTTCCAGGTTCGTGAACAAGCACATCTGCTTGACCAAGATTTTCGCTGCGCAAAGTAGTCAGCGCATTTACTGCCGAAGAAAGGTCTTTCACAACAACTGCATCGGCGAGTGATCCAAGTGCAGCAGCCGTTGCTGCCTCCCATCCAGAATCAATCTGAATGAGCGAAGCAATACTGCCAAGAATTTGAAGACCATGGGAGTCCCGAATGAGAGCCGAGGCTCCATCTCTGGATGCGGAAGTCAATCGCATTGCATCGAGTTTTGATTCTGTCGAATTTCTCTCTCGATCTACGGCGCGTTCGGATTCAACAAGTTCTAAATGTATTTTCTTTGCAGAATCAAGGGATTGCTTGGCGCTTTGGAATTGCGAATCTAGTCCTTGCTCGCCCGCATCGGCATTGCCAATCTCAAGTTCGTACTTTGCATAATCACCCTTTGCTAAATCCACACGCGATTGTGCTTCAGTGCGTGCTGCCTGCAAGCGCGAAATCTCTTCGGTGATGGCTTCAAGGCGTGCTGCCAAAGATTTGATATGACCTTCTTGGCGTGCAGTGCCTTCGCGCTGATCTGCAATTGCGCGCATCGCTGCTGCAATGGTGTCTTCTTCAGATTTGAGTGCAGCTTCGGCGATTGCCAAGTTTGACGTTGCGGTGGCTAGCGCACTTTGAGCTGCAATAACTTGATCGCGTAGTTCTGACTCTTCAGCACGTAAGGTAATTGCTTCTTGCTCCAGAGCTTCGGGATCGCGCCCAGCGCTGCGGGCTTCTTCTGCTTCTTCGGCAAGGAATCGAGAACGTTCTTGTGCGAGCGACTGAGTTCCGCGGAACTTTTCGCGAAGTGCATTGAGTGAGTAGAAATTCTCTTGAGCTTTAACAAGCAATGGGCTTTCAAAGGCTGACTGAGCGTCGAGTTCCTCTTCGCGTCGGCGGAATTTATCTAGTTCAGTTTCAACTTCTGCGCGACGCTCGCGAAGGGCATTCTCGTCGGCAACTTCTGCATCGAGAGTCTTGGAAAGCGAAATGTAATCATCTGCGAGAAGTCGCAATTTAGCATCACGAAGATCTGCCTGAATCGTTGCTGCCTTCTTTGCGACTTCTGCTTGCTTGCCAAGTGGGCGAAGTTGTCTTCGAAGTTCGACAGTCAAGTCGTTGACGCGAGCTAAGTTCGCTTGCATTGAATCCAGCTTGCGAATTGCTTTCTCTTTACGCTTGCGATGTTTGAGAACTCCAGCAGCCTCTTCGATAAAGCCTCTACGTTCTTCTGGCGTTGCCATCAAAATCGCATCTAATTGACCCTGACCAACGATGACGTGCATCTCGCGTCCGATACCCGAATCGCTCAAGAGTTCTTGAATGTCTAGTAGTCGAGAGGCTTCACCATTGATTTGATACTCGCTCTGCCCGTTACGGAAGAGAATGCGTGAAATAGTTACTTCGGTATAGTCAATGGGAAGTGCGCCATCTGTGTTATCAATAGTTACGGCAACTTCTGCACGACCAAGTGGTGCGCGCCCGGAAGTTCCGGCGAAGATGACATCTTCCATCTTCCCGCCGCGCAAAGATTTCGCACCTTGCTCGCCCATTACCCAAGTAAGTGCATCAACTACATTTGATTTACCCGATCCGTTGGGTCCGACTACGCAGGTGATTCCGGGTTCGAGTCTGAGTGTGGTCGCCGAGGCGAAGGACTTAAATCCTTTGAGGGTCAGACTCTTCAAATACACGCGGTAAACCTACCCTTGTGCGTGCCATTGGTATAAAAGCGACTCAGTTCAAGTTGAACTTGAGGGTTTACTGCTGTTGCGTGGAAAGTATTTCAAATGCAGTACGCGCTGCAGATTGTTCGGCTTCTCGCTTACTTTTTCCATGGCCTTCAGCAATCGATTCTCCGGCAACCATAGCTACTGCTGTAAAACTCTTGTCGTGATCTGGCCCTGTTTCCGTCACTAGATATTCAGGAGATCCCTTACTCATCGATGCAACCAACTCTTGGAGCGCTGTCTTTCCATCAAGACCGGCTCCCTTTGCCATTGCAGAATCGAGGGTCTCTTTTATGAGTGCATTGACAACTCGTGTAGTAGTTTCAAAACCGCATTCAAGATAGATAGCGCCAAATAGCGCTTCTAGGGCATCGGCAAGGAGAGAGTTCTTATCTCGCCCATTTGTTACTTCTTCACCTTTGCCTAGGCGAATATATTTTCCAAGCTCAAGTGTGCGCGCAATATCTGCGAGCGCACGCATATTGACGATTCCTGAGCGCAGTGGAGATAAACGGCTCTCATCAAGATCTGGATATTTTAGGTAAAGCTCCTCGGTAACAATTAACCCGAGGACTGAATCACCCAAAAATTCAAGGCGTTCATTTGTTGCAGTAAGTCCGGTCTCGTATGCAAAAGAGCGGTGGGTAAATGCCAACTCCAGCACTTCGGAAGAGAGATTTATTCCGAGTTGCTCAAGAAGTTTTGAATACAGATCAGACCTCTAGGACCTGGCGGCGGTTATATGTTCCGCAGGTTGGGCATGCAACGTGATTGAGCTTTGGCTGTTGGCACTGAGGGCATGTCGAGAGAGCCGCTGCAGTTGTCTTCCACATGCTTCGACGTGAACGTGTCTTTGAACGAGACATTTTTCGCTTTGGTACTGGCACGGTAATCGTCCTTTATCTTGATGAAATCTAAGGGGTAAGTATCGCTTATTTCTCGGGATTGCCAAAATCGAGCTTTTCGAGGCCTGACCAGCGAGCATCTGTGACCTCGTGAGCGTGGTCCTCCGGAAGTGTCTCCCACTTCTCTCCGCAGTCAGGGCAGAGACCTAAACACTCTTCAGAACAGAGCGGATTTACCGGCAGAGTCAGAATGATTGCATCTATGACTGGAATTTCGAGATTGAGCAGGTCGCCCTCCATCTGAAGTTCTTCATCGATATCAAGATCTATATCTTCCTCATCCCGCTTCTTCTTACGACCCTTTTCGTTTGTTGGTTCGTAGCGATAAAGCTCCTGAATCTTTCGATCAACGACAACCTCTACCTCGTCTAGGCAGCGAATGCATTCACCAATAGCTACTGCATATATTTCTGCGCTCACTAGTACGCCTTCTGTGACAGATTCAAGACGTAGATCGGCTTCAATGATGTCGCCTTCTGGGACAGCGATCAGAGGCACACCGATTCGTGCTGGAGCAGGGATATCGAGTTCATACTCCTTCATCTCCCCTGCACGTCGCGGCAGTTCGCGAGTATTTACTAGAAAAGGATTTATTGATCTAGTCATCAGGGTTGAGCTGAGAAAGGATGTCCTTATCATCAGCGCCTTCAAGTCTTTCACGTCCACGAGCAACCGCATCCATGGTTTTGTTGAGAATTACTTCAAGAGTTGCAAGGCGACCGTCGATATATGCCTCAACTTCACGTCGCTCTTCTTCGGCTAATTCTCGAGCCTCATCCAAAATTCTTTGTGCCTCATCACGAGCAGATTGCACAATTGAAGTTTGTTCGACCATGCGAGCGACATCTTCGCGGGCCGAGGCAATCATGGATTCAGCACTTGTCCGACCTTCTTCAATAATCCGATCACGGTCATTAATAATTGATTGAGCACCATCAAGATCTGTCGGAAGGATGTCACGAGCTCCTTCTAGAATCTCGAGCATTTCGCCACGGTGCACAACGCACGATGCCGAAAGTGGAACCCCACGCGCTTCCTCAACGATAGCGATTGCTGTATTGAGTTTCTCTATTGAATCCATTGTCATTTTTCTACCCCTGCTCGAGCTTTGAGAGCTGCATTGACATTTTCAGGCACCATTGAAGATACATCTCCTCCGTAGTGTGACAATTCCTTAACAATTGATGATGAAAGAAAAGAATGAGTTGGAGATGTAGCCATAAACATGGTCTCTACTCCTGATGCCTGGATATGGACTTGAGCCATTTGAAGTTCGTAATCGAAGTCCGTTACAGCACGTAAGCCTTTGACAATCGCTTGCACACCGTTCTTCTTGCAGTATTCGACGAGTAAACCGCTTCCAGAATCAACGCGCACGTTCTTAAACTTCTTCACATTTTCACTGATCATCTGCATGCGCTCTTCGACCGTGAATAGGCCATCTTTCTTTCGATTAACAAAGACAGCGACAATTACCTCATCAAATTGACCACTTGCACGCTCGATAATATCGAGGTGTCCGAAAGTGATGGGATCAAAGGATCCTGGGCACACAGCACGCTTCATGGAGCAAACGCTAGCAATGATTGGGGAGGTTATCCATTTTCCTCTGATGTAAGCGTGGGCGCACCGTAAAAAATAGTTGCTTGACCGTAATTTTTCTGACGGATTTCTTCATACCCTTCAGGCCACGAAATCTCTTTCACTCGACTATTTCTCTCGACTGCAACAAGCGCCTGCGGGTCTAGGTAACCACCATCTCGCAATTGGATGAGTGTCTCAATCACATCGAGATCTTCGACATCATAAGGTGGATCAATATAAATAAAGTGGTATCTCTGGGCCGGTTTATCTTGCAAGAAACGATGAACGCTCATGGAGTATGCATGAAATATTCCAGGGCAGCCCGCAGTAGAAAGATGTTCATGATTCTTTGTAATTGCCTTTAACGCTGATTCATCTTTTTCGACTGCATGAACAATTGCTGCTCCACGAGATAGCGCTTCAAGAGCTATCGCACCTGTTCCGGAATACAGATCGAGGACATGCAAGCCATCGAATTCACCGAATTCCGAAGCAAGGGTTGAGAAGAGCGCCTCTCGAGCACGGTCTGACGTTGGTCGTGTGGCCGTAGCGACAGCATCTATTGATCTACCTTTTGCAAGTCCTGCAATGATTCGCATTTCTGATTACGCCTTATCTATAAATTCTGCCGTTGCATCAGCTTGAAGCTGCGCAAGTTCAGCAGCCAAAAGCGGAAAGCCCTCTAACCCTGATTCGAGAAGTGTAGATGCATCTTCACGGGCACGTTCAATCATGGATTCATCACGCAGGACTCGCAACAAACGCAGATGAGAACGTGTTCCTGACTGACTTGATCCGAGCACATCACCTTCTCGACGTTGTTCTAAATCGATGCGAGAAAGTTCAAAGCCATCCAGTGTGGCAGCCACTGCATCCAGGCGTTCACGAGAGGAAGTTTCAGGATCGGCATGCGTTACCAAAAGGCAGAGCCCAGGCGATGTTCCGCGACCTACACGCCCACGTAATTGGTGTAGTTGCGAAACACCAAATCGGTCTGCATCCATGATCACCATCACTGTCGCATTGGGAACATCCACGCCAACTTCAATGACGGTCGTTGAGACCAGTACATCAACTTCTTTATTAGCAAAGGCGCGCATCGTCGATTCTTTGAGTTCGGCGCTTTGGCGACCATGTAAGGGAGCGACCTTCAATCCTTTCAGCGCTCCCCCGCTGAGCAATGGACCAAGCTCATCAACTGATGCAATTTCATGTGTGGTTTCACCCATTAAAAAATCTATATCTGCATCCTCAGAAGTTCCGGCGGAAATTCGTGGAGCAACAATGTATGCCTGATGTCCTTGACCAACTTCTTCCTTAATTCTCTCCCATGCTCGTTCAAGAAATCCAGGTTTCTCTGATGCGGGAATAACATGCGTTGTAATTGGTTGTCGACCCAGTGGAAGCTCTCGCAACGTTGAAATATCAAGATCTCCGAAGACGGTCATTGCAACAGTGCGCGGAATCGGCGTTGCAGTCATCACAAGTAGGTGCGGAGGATTGTTTGCCTTGGTCTTGAGTGCATCTCGCTGCTCAACACCAAACCGATGCTGCTCATCGACCACAATGAGTCCTAAATCCTTAAATGCAACGCTTTCACTCAAAAGAGCGTGGGTGCCGATCACAATTCCCGCTTCTCCGGATGCTGCTAAAGCGAGGGCTTCCTTTCTTGCGGCAGCGCTTTGTGATCCGGTAATTAAAGTGACCTGTGTTGATTTCTCATTAGAGCCGAGCATTCCGCCATGTCCAAGAGAACCCAGGAGCTTTTCAATTGTGCGCAGATGTTGGGCTGCAAGTACTTCAGTGGGAGCTAACAAGGCAGCCTGACCACCATTATCAATAACTGTGAGCATGGCACGAAGTGCAACAACGGTTTTACCTGAACCGACTTCTCCCTGCAGAAGACGATGCATTGGATGTGGCTGTGCTAAATCGTTATCGATTTCCTCAGCGACTAATCGCTGGCCGGCTGTAAGTTCAAATGGGAGTTGCGCATCGAGAGCATCGAGAAGTCCTCCCGTGATGGCAGGACGTGCCACGGCATGAAGGTTTTTTAGCTCAATTCTTCGGGTTAACAATAAAAGTTGAAGCAAGAAGGCCTCATCAAAGGTGAGGCGCTCACGAGATTTCTCGGCAGTGTCGAGATCAATCGGGTTATGAAGCTGAACAAGGGCCTGGTGCAGAGTTGGATATCCATACTTCTCGCGAATTGAATCAGGAAGATAGTCGGGAACTTCATCGAGTGCGCCGATAGCCAGTTCAATGCACTGAGAAACTTTCCATGAAGGCAGCTTGGCACTTGCTGGATACATCGGAAGATATTTTCCCGCAAAGCTTTCAACAGCTGAGTCGACATCATTTCCATCAGCAATCAATTCATAATCAGGATGAGCCAGTTGACGCTTGCCATTAAAGACTCCTACTTTGCCTGCGAAGAGTCCTTGCTTGCCAACTTTCAGCTCTTTTTCTCGCCATGCTTGATTAAAGAAAGTTAATGACATTTTGGCAGATCCGTCAGTCACGATAACTTCAAGAATATTTCCTTTTCTGCCCTGCAGGCGCCGGCTGGAAGCGCTGAAGATTTCAGCCAAGATTGTTATTTCATCTCCTTCGTGAAGTTCGGCGATATCAGAAAGCTCCCCACGTACTAGATATCTGCGCGGATAATGGTGGAGTAGATCTCCAATGGTCGAATAGCCGAAAACATCCTTAAGAACCTTTGCAGTGCGGTCGCCAAGAACTCCTACAAGTTTGGAGTCGAGAGAGGCCATATATCTATTCTCTCGCGATATCTACCGTTCTATCGGATTTGAGCCATCCAGAGTGAGTGATGACAATCAAAGTCCTCCCTATGCATTCACGAGCTATTCGCTCTTCAATCCGTGCGCCAAGACCTGCATCAAGGTGCTCCGTTGGTTCATCCAATAAAACAATGGGTGCATTCGAAAGCAGGGCGCGGGCTACCCCAACTCGCTTGGCTTCCCCTCCTGAAATAGGTCGGCCAAGTTCGCCAAGCACAGAATCAAGATCTATTGCATTGAGTTCGAGAAGGTCACACATCCTCTGTAACTCGGCATCGCTTGCATCTGGTTTTCCAATTTTCAGATTTTCTCGTAATGATGTGTTGAAAATATGCCCTCGCTGCAAAGAACCAGAAATCAGGTGGTGGATATCCGAGATATCGCGAACTTCAATGCCACCAATTGTCATTTCACCTGCGTACGGCAAAAGGCCCAAGATTCCCATGGCAAGAGTTGATTTACCTGACCCGCTCTTGCCCCGAATGACAAGGATTTCACCTGGCTTAACTGTGCAACTTACTGGAGCCATAAAGTGCTCATTCCACGCTACGCGAACGCCCTTCAATTCAACCTCATGCGCAGATGGAGAAAGTTTCGCAAACGGAGTCTGATCATCAGAAGCAGCGAGGAATTCGTCAACCGAAATCTGAGCTCGAAGCAATTTCCCTGAAATGAATAGATTTGGATACCAAATAGTGATTCCTTCAAAAATCACCAGAGGAAGAAATATGGCCATTGCAATTTTTACGGAAGGGATTGCAGAGACTCTAGATTGTTCATACATCAGTTCTGCTGATGCAACAATGACAAGACCGAAAACGAAGACCGAGAGCGCTTGCAGTTTAAGAATCAGTCTCAAAAGCCTTTTCTCAAGTTCTAAAATTTTTGCCTCTAAATTATGTAAATTTCCTAGAACTAGATCTTGATATCCAAATAGGACTGCTTCGGTAATTCCATATGTGGCATTCGAGAGTTGATGCGCGTACTGATTCTCCGCCTCTTCAATCTCATAAGAGATTACAGAACAGCGGCTAGAGATGATTTTCGGGATGAAGAGAAGCAAAATTAAGGAACCAGGGAGGATAAAGATAAGAGTGAGAGGAAATATCCACAGGGACACAATGATGCCGAAACCAATAGATACAAAGGCCGCATAGCGAGGAAGAACTACGCGCAACTGATATTCCTGCGCTCTTTCGACATCGTCAACAATGGCCTTGACGAAGTTGCCTGAGTTGAGATCGTGCGTTAACTGATTAACGCGTGCTGCAAGTTTTTGATAGAGATTTACACGAAGAGAAGTGAGTCGCCTAAAAACGGTCTCGTGGCTGACTATTCTTTCAGCATAACGTGCGGCAGATCTAGAAATTCCAAAGAACCGAACCATCACAATCGAAACTCCGAGAACGAGGATTGGAGGATGTTGCGCAGCCATTGTTATTAACCAAGCGCTTGAAACGGTGAGCCCAATACCCCCCATGAGTGCAGCTGCACCGAGTGCTGTCGCCACGGCCATTCTTGTTCGCTGCGATCTCATGATTTCACACGTTCAACTGCGATTACCCGGTCAGAACTCTTTTGCAAGTCTTCATCATGAGAAATACAAACTAATGCGGCGCCATTTTCAGCTGCAGCACGCAACGCAGTCATAATTGCGGTAGCGCTATGCCGATCTAAATCCGCCGTAGGTTCATCTGCAACAATAAGTATGGGCTTGCGTATAAGTGCACGTGCAACAGCAATCTTGCGAATTTGACCCCCAGACATTTGCGCACTCTTCTCATCACTTCCTCCAAGCTGAGTATCGAGACCTTGTGGAAGTTCTTCTAATGGAAGTGAGAGAAGCTGCAGTGATTGGATTATCGCTTCGTCGCTAAAGAGCACTAAGCCTGCAGAATTATTCATGAGAGCGAATTGTTCTCGGATTGTGCCCGAAGCTAGCTGAGGTAGTTGAGGTACCCATGCAATCGACTTTTGATACGAAACCACCGTTTCAGGAGTGAGTGCTACGCCATCGATCAGAATTTCGCTATCGAAGTGGAGACCAAGAAGATTGTTCGCAAAAGAGCTCTTTCCAATTCCAGATTCCCCCACGATAAAGATCACTTCTCCGCGGTGAATCGTCGATTCAGGAATTCTCGATTCTGGTGCATCCGGAATCGCTAGCTTCCAGTTGCGCCATGTAATCTCTTTACAGGAGGCAAAATCTCTATGTACTTGAGGAACTTGCACCAGTGCAGTCTCGGAGACAACGCGAAGTTGTTCGAGCACCTCTGTCCCATCCGCAGAAGCGTGAAAGAGTGAGGCGGCATTGCGAAGTGGGAAATAGATTTCAGGGGCAAGAATGAGAACAGTGAGGCCGTGTAAAAATGAGATTTTCCCATCTACCAACCTCAAGCCTATGGAGACCGCTATCAGAGCTACTGAAATCGTGGCTGCTAGTTCTAATACGAATGCCGACAGGAATGAAATCCTAAGAACACTCATTGTTTCTTGGGTATATCGATCACCCATATTCTGAATACGTTCTCCCTGTGATTTATTGCGCCCAAAAATTCGCAAGGTAATAAATCCTTGAAGCGAATCTTCAAAATACCTAGAAAGCGCGCTCAGCGATTTCCATTTCTTGCTTACAGAATCGCTTGTGTAGCGACCAATCAGAGCGCCAAAGAATGGAATGAGCGGAAGTGTAAGTATTGCAATGAGCGCTGAGAGTGGATCAAGGAAGAAGACCGTAATAATTACAGTTAAGGGAACTACTAACGCTGCGAATAGTTGGGGAATGAATCGACCAAGATATACATCCAGAGAATTAGCCCCTTTGACCAACAATGAGGCAAGTTCAGAAGATGAAACGGGTTCAACGGTGCCAAGAAGTGACGATACTTCACACCGTATTTCAGATTTTATCGTTGCCGCCTTTGTGCTGCACCAAGATTCAAAAAAAGGCGTAAACACCGATCGAATAATCCATAGGGCGGCAAGGAGGACTATCCATTGCGAAGTGCTCGGATGCTTGTAAATGATTCCGACTATCACTGCGCCAAGCAAAAGTGCATTGAGGATAACTAACGCTGCTGAAACGAGAGAGCCAATTGCGGCGGTGATAAAAAGTTTGCGGCTACTGCTTCGAGATAGCAGTAGCCGCAGATCTTTAGATTTCACTGATGCAGGATATGTGTTGCTGAATCTAGCGCGCCACGTTCTGGATGAAGAATTTGGCTTGCACTTACGCGCTTTCTGAAGACCCAATAAGTCCACCCCTGATAGAGAAGTACCAGCGGAGTCATGATGACGGCGACTACTGTCATAACTTTCAGCGTGTACTGCGTGCTTGAAGCATTTGTAATCGTCAAATCAAATTGAGCCCCAAGGGAACTAGGCATAACTCTTGGATATAGGGCATAGAAGAGATCTGCCACAAATGTTGCGATTGCGACTGCCGAGAAAATAAATGCCCAACCTTCGCGAACTTTTAGAGTAGCGGCTAACCCTGCTACCCAGGCAAGTGCCACAACTATAGAAAGGGTGAGGACAATTGCATTGAGTTTAGGGAGCATGAGATTTGTCCAGACCAAGAAGGCCACCGCTGCCACAGCAGCAACTAATCCAAGTTTGATTGCTAATGAACGCGCTTTCTCTCGGATGCCTCCTGCAGTCTTAAGGGATAGAAATATTGCACCGTGGGTGAGAAATACAGTGAGAGTGACGACCCCGCCAAGTAGCGCATACGGATTTAGTAGGTTGAAGAATCCTCCCGTGTATTCGAGATTTCCAGCTGCAGATTTTTCAATTGGAACTCCGCGAACAATATTTGCAAAAGCAACGCCCCACAGCAGTGCAGGTATAACGCTACTAATAAGGATTGCAATGTCCCATCGCTGGCGCCATTGTGCTTTTCCATACTTGCTTCGATATTCGAAAGCTACCCCACGAACAATCAGTGAGACCAGAATAAGGAAAAGCGGTAGATAAAAACCGCTAAAGAGGGTTGCATACCATTCAGGGAATGCGGCGAATGTTGCTCCGCCAGCTACCAATAGCCACACCTCATTACCGTCCCATAC
>WLME01000025.1 GCA_009700365.1 Actinomycetota bacterium
AGGTGGGAAGTTCTGTACATCTATGGAACATCATGCCAGTTCTCTTTATTCCCCGCTCGGCAAATAGATTGCAAGAATGTAAATTTTTATCCGTCTGAGCGCATATTTATCGATATTTAGAGATATCTCACCTTCGCCAATCAATATATGAGACTTGTCGGCGCGCTTACTGAGTTGCGAACGATTCGCTAGATAACCTTTGCCACCGTGGCAGATGATGAGTTGAACTTCGATGCAGTGGTGGATTCTAAAGATAGCTACACCGCCAAGGACCTCGCCGTCCTCGAAGGTCTTGATGCCGTTCGTAAGCGCCCAGGTATGTATATCGGCTCCACTGATTCACGGGGCTTGCAGCACTGCCTCTGGGAAATTATTGATAACTCCGTAGACGAAGCACTTGCTAGCCACTGTAAAAAAATCGAGATTAATCTTGAAGCAGATGGTTCTGTAGAAGTTCATGATGATGGTCGCGGAATTCCTGTCGACAAGGAACCAAAAACTGGTCTGACAGGTGTTGAAGTGGTGATGACAAAACTTCACGCTGGTGGAAAATTTGGTGGCGGTTCATATGCTGCATCCGGTGGACTCCATGGTGTGGGTGCATCAGTAGTAAATGCTCTCGCAGAACGTCTTGATGTTGAGGTAGATCGAAACGGCAAAATTTATTGGATGTCATTTAAGCGCGGAGTCGCAGGTGTATTTGATGGCGACGGACCAAAGGCCGAATTCACACCACAATCAGGACTTCGAACAATCGGAAAGATTTCCGCAAAGGTAACTGGCACACGTACGAAGTGGTGGTCTGACCGACAGATTTTCCTTAAGGATGCCGAGCTAGATCTTGAAGATATCTATGCACGTGCGCGCCAAACTTCATTCTTAGTTCCAGGTTTATCAATTACGGTTAACGATAACCGCAAGAAAGAGAAGACCACACAAGCTTTCTTCCACAAGGGTGGCATCTCCGAGTACTGCGATTTCTTGCAGCCAGATGCACCCGTCGGTGAAGTTATTCGAATCTATGGCACCGGCCATTATCAAGAGACAGTGCCAGTTCTCGACGATAAGGGACATATGGTCTCTACCGATGTCGAGCGAGATATGGAAGTCGATATCGCGATGAAGTGGGGCACCGGCTTTGACACCACGATGCGCTCATTCGTGAACATTATTGCAACTCCTAAAGGTGGATCACACGTACTTGGCTTTGAGCGCGCGATTACTAAGGCATTTAATGAAGCGATGCGCTCTGCTGGAATCTTGAAGAAGAACGAAGCCGATGTCATTAAAGATGACGTGATGGAAGGCCTTACAGCCGTTGTCACAGTCCGAATGTCAGAGCCACAATTCGAAGGTCAGACCAAAGAAGTTTTGGGAACAGCTGCTGCAACAAAAATCGTATCTACTGTCGTTGCCGATAAGTTGAAAGAATTCTTCTCTACAACTCGCCGAATCGATAAGGCCAACGGTAAGTTGATCATGGAAAAAATTGCTGGCGCTTCACGTACCCGCATTAGCGCACGCGCACATAAGGATTTGCAACGTCGAAAGAATGCTCTTGAATCTTCGTCGCTTCCAACAAAGCTCTCTGATTGTCGTTCTGAAGATGTTACTCGCACAGAGCTCTTTATCGTTGAAGGAGACTCTGCACTGGGCACGACCAAGGCTGCTCGCAATTCAGAATTCCAGGCAATTTTGCCAATCCGTGGAAAGATTTTGAATGTTCAAAAAGCCTCTCTGTCACAGATGCTCGATGACAAAGAATGTGGATCTATCATTCAAGTAATTGGTGCTGGTTCTGGTAAATCTTTTGAAATCGATGAAGCGCGTTATGGTCGCATTATTTTGATGTCTGACGCAGACGTTGACGGCGCACATATCCGCTGCCTATTACTTACTCTGATGTATCGCTACATGCGTCCGATGCTCGATGCTGGCCGTGTATTTGCAGCTATTCCTCCGCTCCATCGCATTGAAACAATGGGCGCTGGCGGTAAAAAAGGCGAATACATCTACACATACTCTGATGATGAGATGAAAAGAATTACTGCAGATTTGAAGAAGCACGGAAAGCGTTGGAAAGAACCTATTCAGCGCTACAAGGGTCTTGGCGAGATGGATGCAGATCAGCTCCGCGAAACCACTATGGATCCAGATGCACGTACGCTCCGCCGCATTACAGTTCCAGATGGCGAGGCAGCCGAGAAGATGTTTGAGCTTTTGATGGGCTCAGATGTGGCTCCACGTAAGGAATTTATCGCAACTGCTGAAATCGATCGCGAGCAGATTGACGCTTAATTAGCTCTTCTTAGTCGATTGAAACAAGATCGAAGTATTCGTCTTTCCAGATATCTTCATCGCCATCAGGTAGCAAAATTACTCGCTCAGGCTTTAGCGCCTGCACTGCGCCTTCATCGTGAGAGACCATGATGACTGCGCCTTGATATTCACCGAGCGCTCCAAGGATCTCTTCACGAGATGCTGGGTCTAAGTTGTTCGTAGGCTCGTCGAGAAGCAGAACGTTTGCTGCAGATACCACAAGCGTTGCAAGTGCTAAACGAGTTCTTTCACCACCAGAGAGAACTTTGACTGGCTTATGAACATCATCGCCGACAAAAAGGAATGATCCCAAGACATTGCGAGCTTCTGGCTCACGTAAATCATCTTTAGAAGACATCATATTTTCAAGAATCGTGCGTTCGAAGTCGAGCATTTCATGTTCCTGCGCGTAGTAACCAAGCTTTAATCCATGGCCATGTTCAACTTTTCCAGTGTCAGATTCGAGCTGATTGGCGAGAATTTTAAGTAGCGTGGTCTTTCCTGCACCGTTAAGGCCCAAAATAACAACGCGAGATCCTTTATCAATCACGCAAGAAACGTCGGTAAAGATTTCAAGAGATCCATAGTTCTTAGAGAGCTCTTCACCTGAAAGGGGAGTCTTGCCACACGGAGCAGGGGTAGGAAAGCGAAGCTTTGCAACTTTGTCGCTTACTCGGACATCTTCAAGAGATGAACGAAGTTTTTCTGCGCGACGTAACATTCCTTGAGCGGCTGTTGCTTTAGAAGCCTTAGCGCGCATCTTCTCGCCCTGCTTCTGCAAAATTTCAGCTTTCTTTTCAGCGTTAGCGCGCTCTTTCTTGCGGCGGTGCTCATCTTGTTCGCGTTGCAAAAGATATTGCTTCCATCCCATGTTATATACATCGATGACATTTCGATTTCCATCAATGTAGAAAACCTTATTAACCACAGTTTCGATGAGGTTTACATCGTGAGAGATTATGACCAATCCACCTGAGTAGTTGATGAGGTAGTTGCGAAGCCAGATAATCGAGTCAGCATCTAAGTGGTTTGTTGGCTCATCGAGCAGAAGTGTTTCAGCACCAGAAAAGAGGATGCGCGCAAGCTCGATACGACGTCGTTGACCACCTGAAAGTGTCTCAAGCTGGTTGTTGAAAACTGATTCCGATACTCCAAGGGATGTTGCAATCGCTTCGGCTTCAGATGTTGCTGCATATCCACCGGCGGCTGTAAATTCGGCATCAACGCGCGTGTATCGATCCAGAGCTTTTTCGAGTTCAGCGCCTTCAGTCGTTGCCATCTCTTGCTCTACCTGTGTCATGCGAGCTGCAATTTGATCAAGATCGCGCGCAGACAAGATTCGATCGAGCGCTGTTCCTTGATCCTCGCCCGTACGTGGGTCTTGGGGGAGATAGCCAATTTTTCCAGTGCGCTGAACGCCACCACCTGCAGGAAGATTTTCACCGGCTAATACCTTGGCAAGTGTTGATTTGCCAGCGCCATTGCGACCTACAAACCCAATTCGGTCGCCATGATTGATTCGTACATTGACCCCAGAGACTAAAAGGCGCGCGCCGGCGCGGAGTTCAAGAGCAGATGTAGCAATCATTTGGCGTATCTTCCCACAGTATTCCTCTTAACTAGTAATCACCCTAGAATCACAACCATGAATTTTCTCGTAATTCTGATTTCGCTATCGATTCTTGCCGTTGCGATCTATCAAGTTCGGATATTGCGTCGTATTAATGAGAAACTCATCAAATTGGCTGCACCGGATAGAGATGTACGTCGCATTGCAAAGGCGCAGAGCGATGCAAATTGGCAGAACTATCGTCAGAGTGAGTTCTATGCCCAGCTCATAAAATTGCTGGATCTCACTTCACCTATTCCATCGACTCGAAGCTGGGCTGCATCCCCAGATGTATTACTCACACTTCTTGATCATGCACGGAGAACCTCTCCAAAAAAGATTTTGGATTTGGGATCTGGTATGTCGACACTTGTTCTTGCAAAGTCAGCTCCTGATGCCACTGTTTTTACCATTGATCATTCCGCAGAATTCGCGGGGAAGACCTCTGCTCTATTGGCATCTCACGACATTAAAAATGTAGACCTTCGAGTCGCCCCACTTAAACCTCATGCATCTGGTGTTGATTGGTATGACACGGCGCAGTTAGACGATATTTCATCGATTGATATTCTCTTTATTGATGGCCCTCCAGGTTCTAAGAATCCGAAGGCACGCCATCCGGCTCTCACAGAGTGTTTAGCAAAATTGAGCCCAACAGCAATTATTGTGATTGATGATGCAGGTCGTGATGGAGAGCGAGATTTGGCGAATGAGTTTGCGAAAGCACTTCCTAGCCACACTCTCGAATTTCTATCTCACGAGAAAGGCACTGCAGTACTTCTTCCTAAGTAACTATTCCTTACCAATGCGCGTGCGGCGAGGAACTGCAAAAGATTTACCTACAACTGTGAGTTCGTCAGAAACTTGCTTGCGTATCGCTTCTTCATTCTTGAGAAGTGTGGTGAGCGCATCGATAATGGCTTTGAGCTCCTTTGATTCGGTCTCAAGCTCGAGCTTGCTCATCTTCGTCAAACGGCGAAGGGGCATATCTAAGATGTAAGTCGCCTGCTCGTCATTGAGTTTGAAATCCTTGATCAACTTCTCTTTTGCAGCAGGTGCGTCATCGCTTCCGCGAATAATTTTGATGACCTTATCGATATCGATGATTGCCTTGAGCAATCCATCAACTAGGGATAAACGGTCCTGAGCCTTGGCTTTACGAAATTCGGAACGGCGGCGCACTACTTCGATACGGTGATCGATAAATACTTGGAGCAACTCCTTGAGACCTAAAGTCTGCGGCTTACCTTTCACAAGGGCTACCGCGTTAATTGCAAAGGCATCTTCCATGGGAGTGAGCTTGAAGAGTTTTTCGAGGACTTCTTCAGGTTCGAAGCCATTCTTGAGCTCGATAACGACATTTGTTCCTGTTTGGCCATCGGTGAGGTCGATGATGTCTGAAATTCCTTGAATCTTCTTCGATTTTGCAAGGTCTGCGATTCTCTCGACAACCTTTTCGGGACCGATATTAAATGGAAGCTCTTTGATAACGATTCCCATTTTGCGCGACGTTACCTTGCTAATTTCTACTGATGCGCGAACTTTAAAAGAACCCTTGCCTGTCGCATAGGCTTCACGTACGCCTTCTAGACCAACGATTTCGCCACCAGTTGGAAAATCTGGCGCTGGCAGGTGTTTCATCAATTGATTCAGAGTCGCCTTAGGGTTATCAATCAAGAACTTTGTCGCAGCGATAACTTCGCCAAGATTATGTGGGGCCATGTTGGTTGCCATACCCACTGCAATTCCTGAACCACCATTTACTAAGAGATTAGGAAAAGCTGCTGGGAGAACTAACGGCTCTGCAAGCTGACCATCGTAATTTGGTCCAAAGTCGACTGTGTTTTCATCGGCCTCTGCAACCATAGACATCGCAGCCGATGCAAGACGCGCTTCTGTGTATCGCATAGCTGCAGGGCCTGCATCCAATGATCCGAAGTTTCCATGGCCATCGATAAGGGGGAGCTGCATCGAGAAGGATTGCGCCATACGAACTAAAGCATCATAAATAGCTGAGTCACCATGCGGGTGCAACTTACCCATTACTTCACCAACTACACGTGCGCTCTTAACGTGACCGCGTTCAGGGCGAAGACCCATATCGCTCATCTGATGAAGTATTCGACGATGTACTGGTTTTAAACCATCACGTGCATCGGGAAGAGCGCGAGAGTAAATGACTGAGTAAGCGTATTCAAGAAATGATTCAGACATTTCTGAAGAGACATCAATATCAACAATTTTGCCCGGAAATTCTCCAGGCTTAGGTCCAACGACCTTTGCTGATTTTTTTGGTGCTGCTGTCTTCTTCGTTGCCATGGCGCGTATTCTGCCAAGTGAATGTGCTAAATCTTGGTACCTACACGCGGTCTTGCCCCAATGATTGCAACACATCGGGCTGCGACCTCTGCTGCCACCAATAATGCTCGATTTAAATCCTTATTTTCTGCAAATTGTGAAATAAAGCCTGCTGCAAATGCATCTCCTGCGCCAGTGGTGTCGACAACTTCGGTAGCGAATGCGGGTACTGATTGCGCTGATTGGCCACGAGATTTTCCTATCGCTCCATGCGATCCTCGCTTGATAACGACAGTGTGGCAATCCTTAAGTAAAAGGTCGAGTGATTTTTCAATGTCCCCTTCGCCGGTTAGATAAATCGCTTCTTCTTCATTGAGTAGAAGGACATCCATCAACTGCAGCCAAGATTTCACTTCAGAAATGGGAACTTCTTTCATCCCACCAACTGATGCTGGATCAAAGTAAATCGGAAGATTTGCTTCACGAATTTTTGTAATCATGGCCTTGATTCCAGGCAATGAGAGCGGATCAAGTGGTGAGTAACCCGAGATGTAAACCGCATCAAATCCCTGCAATGCAGGGAGATCACCAATGTGTAATCCTGAATTTGCACCATTATCTGGAAACATTGTTCGTTCGCCAGTGGGGTCAACTATTACGACAACGACTCCCGAATGGCCTGTATCGACTACCAAGTTATTGTGCAGGACGCCGAGCGCATCAAACTCAGAGGCAAGGGCAGAACCTGCAGCGTCATTTCCAACGTGCCCGACGATTGTTGCTGAAGCACTTGTTCGGGTTAGCCATGAAGCCACATTTGCAGCCGCTCCGCCACCATGAGTAGATATTGTCGAAGGTGTATCACTTCCGTAATTAATCTCTGATGGCATCACATCTATCTTGGTAACAACATCGAGCATCACATCTCCGATGCATAAAACTTTTATAGCCATGTTGTTATCGAGATGCTGCAACAGCTATGTCGGCAGCAAGAGCAGAGTTAGATTTGATAATTTCGATATTAACTTTGAGAGATTCACCTTCAGAAGCAGTGTGAAAGTGCTCGAGCAGAAAAGGGGTTACAGCCTTACCGGTAATTCCATTCTTGGTAGCCCCTTCAAGCCCAGATTTAAGAATCGCATCGTGGCGAACACGATCCATTTCTTTTGCCACAGGGTTGGCAACAATGAGCGCATGGGCGTCAGTCTTAAGCGCTTGGCGAGCATGAATGATTTGCGCAATCTCTTCGGCGGAATTTACCTGATGTTCAATTGTGAATCCTGAGTCAGTGAGATAGAAACCTGGGAAATGATTTGTCTTATAACCAACAAGCCCGATTGCAAGAGTTTCAAGACGTTCTAGCGTTGCACCGACATCGAGGATTGATTTCACGCCGGCGCAGACCACGGTCATATCAAGGCTTGATAGCGCAGTGAGATCTGCTGACTCATCAAAAGATTCATTGGCGCCACGATGGACGCCTCCAAGGCCTCCAGTGGCAAAGACATGAATTCCGGCAAGGGATGCAAGATGGGCAGTTGCTGCAACTGTTGTTGCAGCGCTCTTGCCAGTTGCTGCAACAATTGCAAGATCACGCGAAGAAGCTTTTGCAATGTCATCACGATTTGCGATCGCAACGAGTTGATCATCTGTAAGTCCGATGCAGACTTTTCCATCGAGAATGGCGATTGTTGCTGGGGTCGCTCCATGCTCGCGAACAATCGTTTCAACCTCGCGCGCCACATCGAGATTCGAAGGGCGAGGCAACCCATGGCTAATAATTGTTGATTCGAGTGCAACGATTGGCTTTCCAGCTTTGAGCGCTGCAGAAACTTCAGGAGAGGCTACGAACTCATACGATTTCATAGTAGAAACAATACTCGTGAGAAGATATGCCCGTGCATTTATCAGAGATCATGCCCTCGATCTTTTCCAGTTTAGGTTTATCCACGGCGCATGATTCGATTGGATGTGGCGAAAGTCCTCGTGGCCGAGAAATCCTCTTCCTAGTTGACGGACTTGGAGCTGATGTTCTGCGCGATTATGCAGAACATATTCCGACATTGAGTCAACTTATTTCGCATGGTGTGATTCGAACTTCATTTCCAAGTACGACATCAACAAGCCTTGCAACGTTGACAACGGGAGAAATGCCAGGAGCGCACGGAATGATGGGGTACACGGTCCAAGTTCCACGCAGTGGGGGACGAGTACTCAATTCTCTTAAATGGGATGAACGGGTTGACCCAGTTATTTGGCAGCCAGTTCCCACTCTTTTCGAGCGAGCAACTGCTGCAGGGATTCATACAACTCATGTCGCTGCCAAACGGTATGAAAATAGTGGATTTACTCGGGCAGTTTTCCGTGGAGCATCATATAAAGGTGCCAACCTTTCTGAAGATTTGATATCTGAGACGGTCCAAGCACTCGAAAAAACTCCATCCTTTGTGTACCTCTATGTGAACGATCTCGATTCTGCTGGACATTCAGATGGAGTTGGATCCGACAAGTGGATTGCAGCGCTTCGCTATGTAGATCAGATTGCAACCCAGCTGCTAGAGAAATCACCAGCAGGCACCCGCATGTGGGTAACAGCGGATCACGGAATGATTAATGTGGGTGAAAAAATAGTTTTGGGTCGAGATAACGATTTATTAGATGGAATTTCGGTGGTAGCTGGCGAACCCCGCGCACGGCACCTTTACCGCAGTGCAGATAGCAGCGAACCTATCTCAGAGATAATTTCGCGTTGGGAGATGACTCTTGGTGACAAGGTATCGATGTTTAGCCGCGAAAGCGCTATCGCTGCGGGCCTATTCGGCGCAGAGGTATCCGCGGATGCAGCCGATCGCATTGGAGATCTGATTGCTATTGCACAGGAAAATCTCGTACTACTTGATCCAGAAAGAAGCGATAAAGAGGGATTGATGGTTGGCCACCATGGTGGAGATTCGTTAATTGAAAGCTCTGTGCCATTGCTTCTGTGCATTAAATAACTGCACAGAGGTTCATTAATTATCTTCAGGTGCTTCGTCAGTTTTACGGCCGAACATAATTTCATCCCATGAAGGAACTTTTGCTCGCGCTGTTATTCCATCTTGTGAATCTGCAGCTGAAGGCGTTTCTCGTATGACAGCTAAACGAGGAGGTTCAGCTTTTTCTACAGCCTCTTCTTCGGGAGCTTCAAAGAGATCTGCAATTCTTGGGATTTGCGGTTCTATACGAGGTTCTTCAATACGTGATGGATGCGAATTATCTGCGTGAATAATTCCTGGAGCCACAACGCGAGTTGGCGCCTCTTCTCCAATTAACCAAGCACCATTGTCATCGCTTGGATCGAGTGCGCGTCGGGCTGGATCAAAGTTCCAGGTTGCGATTCCATTTCCATCGCGATTTGGATAGTGAAGTTCGATATGCCATGTTCCATCAGCCAATCGCCAGGTATTCCAAGCGAGTGAATCGGTATCAACGCCGCGCGGAGCAAGCTTTGCATGAACAACATCTGCAAATGTCAGATCTGAGCGATGTGCATCTTTTCGCATAATGAGTTCGCGTGCACGACTCAGAATGTATTCGCGCTCTTGCATGATTGGACCAGAGAAACGTTCGACTTTATCGACAGAGATGCCGCCTTCTCGTGCAACCTGTTCAAAACTTTCTCCGGCTCTTAATCTGCGCTGAATCTCCTTTACAGAGATAAATTCCTGAACAGCTTCGACGGGAACAGATGTAAGTCTTGGCTGATTGACGGTTGCACGGAGAGTGTCGCTGATTCGGAGTGAATAGTTCTTACCTTCGCCATCGACAAGGGCGAGATGGTTTCCATCTTCAGTCTTGCCATTTAATCGAAGTTCACTCATGAGGGCGAGAATATCCGATGAGGTGGTAATTTTTCGAGAGATAGACCCTTTAGACTTCACCTATGTACGAGGAATTACTCGATTTGGCGAGAAAAGTTGGCTCAGATGCCGCCGCATTCCTCATGGAACGCCCTCTTGCCTTCGAAATCGAGGAGAAGTCCACAGCGATAGATATCGTCACGCAGATGGATAAAGAGGCAGAGAAGTTCATCGTCGAATCCTTGCTTACAGCCCGCCCTGATGACGGAATGATTGGCGAAGAAGGTGCGGCAATTGAAAGTAAATCTGGAATTACATGGGTGATTGATCCCCTAGATGGAACAGTCAATTATTTCTATGGATTGCCCGGTTGGAATGTATCTATTGCGGCAAAAGACAAAGACGGTTCTGTTGTTGGAGTTGTTTCGGCTCCGACCATTAATTCAACATGGTGGGCTTCACGAGGTGAGGGTGCTTTCTACAACGGAAAGAAGATTAAGGTAAACAATCCTGTTGAATTCGATCGCGCTTTAATTGGCACGGGCTTTCAATACGATGTCTCTCATCGAATCCGCCAGATAGAGAATGTAAGCCGGATGCTGCCGTTAGTTCGCGACATTCGTCGTAATGGCGCAGCTGCAGTTGATATCTGTCATGTTGCAATGGGCGCACTCGATGGCTATTACGAAGATGGTTTGAAAGAGTGGGACTGGGCAGCAGCTAGTTTGATTGCCACAGAATCCGGCGCACGCTTTGGCCGCTACGGCAACGCCCCATATATGACCACAATGGCGGCAGGACCTTCTCTCTACGGGGAGCTTGAATCTTTCCTCAATCTCCACGCGTAAATTCCAGCCCAGATCTGCCGATTTACGCTCAGAGCCCCTTCTATGGCAAGATACGCAGTCTGCACGGCGATACCGTGCTCAATTAGCCTCAAAGTTAATTAAGAAATGAACAGGAATCACCATGAACATTCTCGATGCCGTAGATGCAGCCTCACTTCGCAAGGACATTCCACAGTTCCGCGCAGGCGATGAGCTCAAGATTCCCGTCCGTGTTATCGAAGGTAACAAGTCACGTCTTCAGGTATTCCAAGGAATCGTTATCGGTCGCCAAGGCGAC
>WLME01000026.1 GCA_009700365.1 Actinomycetota bacterium
CTTTCAATGGATGCAGTAGACATTGAGTTAAACGCTAGAACTGCAGGCCAAGAGATTGCGTAGTGCCAGTTCCATCCTGAACTAGTGGCACCAGCGAGTGCACCTTCTAATCCGCGCAATGCAATAACACAGAAGACAACAGCCAAGATTGTTGCTTCAACGTAATACGCCTTGCCCATTCCTGAACCGCTAAAGCGGTTGAGCATTCGGAATCGTGTCACTTGACGAATTCCAATAAGAGTAACAATTCCGATTCCAGTGAGTGCTGCAATTACTTCAGCAAAGAGTTCGTATCCAACGAAATGTCCGATGATTGGAAGTGCAAAATCCGGATTGATTACTTGGCCATAAGCGGTAATGAGAGTTCCGAAGAGTGCACCGAAACCAATCATCACGAACCAGTGAGCGATACCGGTTCCAGTAAAGTTGAGCATCTTTGTATGACCCAGAACTTCTTTGAGCATATTCTTAAAGCGCGCACTTTTATCATTGCCACGCGTTGGATCAGGTTGTTGCTTCTTATATATTGCAATCAGTTGGCGAACTCGAACCGCAAGAAGGACCAATGCACATGCAGTTATGAGATAAGAGATTGTCGCCAGCACTAACTTCATAAACGCTAGGGTAATCGTTATTGGCGATTTAGGAAGCGAACATGCTTCGGTGTTAACTCATCAAGGGAATTAACTCCAAGCAACTTCATATTGCGAACCATCTGAGTGCGCATGATTTCAAGCGCTCTTTCGACTCCATCTTGACCGCCAGCCATAAGGCCATACAAATAAGCGCGACCTACATAAGTGAACTGTGCGCCTAGCGCTACTGCTGCAAGGACATCTGCACCATGCATGATGCCTGTATCAATATGGATTTCGTAATCCTTCTTGAACTCCTTCTTGATATCTGCAAGTAAGTGCAACATAACCGGTGCGCGATCGAGCTGACGACCACCATGGTTTGAGAGAAGAATGGCATCCGCACCTAGCTTTGCAGCCTTCTTTGCATCTTCAAGGTTTTGGATTCCCTTAACAGTAAGAGTTCCATCCCATTGCTTGCGAATCCACTTGAGATCTTCCCAGGTCATTGTTGGATCGAACATGTAATCCAAGAGCTCGCCAACAGTGCCCTCCCAGTTCTTCATAGAAGCAAATTCAATTGAAGGAGTAGTAAGGAAGTTGATCCACCATGCCGGTCTTGGAAGTGCATCAATTATTGTGCCCGCAGTCAGGCGAGGAGGCACAGTAAGACCATTTCGGTAATCTCTAATGCGTTGACCCGCAGCTGGAACATCGACTGTTAGCATCAAATTTTTTACACCTGCGCGTTTTGCGCGTTCAACCAAAGCCATACTTCCTTCACGGTCTTTCCACATATATAACTGGAACCAATTGCGACCATCGGGTGCAGCCGAAACTACATCTTCGATAGTTGTGGTTCCGAGAGTCGAGAGCGTGAAAGGAATTCCGAATTTTTCTGCTGCACGTGCGCCGGCGATTTCGCCTTCGGTCTGCATCATGCGGGTAAATCCTGTCGGCGCAATACCAACTGGCATTGCAAAAGTTTCACCGAGCGCCCTACGAGTTAAATCTGCAGAAGAAACATCTTTGAGAATACTTGGAATAAATTCTAAATCTCGATAAGCCTGACGTGCGCGCTCGAGACTGGCTTCACTTTCGGCAGAGCCATCGGTGTAATCAAAGGGGCCAGTAGGTGTGCGCTTCTTAGCAATCTCGCGAAGATCCCAAATTGTGAATGCTTTTTCAAGACGGCGCTTTTTTCGGCGCAAGGTAGGAAGTGAAAATTGAAGAAGAGGTGCAAGTTCAGATGGTTTCGGGAACTGACGCTTTACATTCTTTCCCATTTAAATGGTCTAACGTTTAGATTCTTTATCGCCACTTCGTAGCGAGAGAGAATCCCACCGCGATAAAGCTAAAACCAATAATCATGTTCCAAGCACCAATACTTGGGATTGGATAGAGAGTCTGGCTTACGTAGAAGATGACGATCCATAGCAAGCCGATAAGGAAGTTGGCGACCATCACTGGCGCAAGCCACGAAGGTGACTCGCGAAGAGGTGATACCTCTTCAACGTGGTGCTGCTCTTCGTGAGCGTGACGCTCGACTACCTTTTTACGCAATTTCGACTTTGGCATGGAGCCTAGGTTACAGCACAATTACCGCATGGCTCGAATCCTCGTCATCGATAACTATGACTCCTTCGTCTTCAATTTGGTGCAGTACCTGCAGCAATTAGGCGCAGATTGCACCGTGGTACGTAATGATGAAGTCGCCGCGGCTGAAGCTGCGAAATACGACGGTGTCCTTATTTCTCCCGGACCCGGAACGCCAGATAAAGCAGGTGTCAGTATTGCGATGATTAACTATTGCGCAGAAAACTCAATTCCACTCTTTGGTGTTTGTCTTGGCCACCAGGCAATTGGTGAAGCATTTGGCGCAACAGTTTCGCGTGCACCTGAATTACTGCACGGAAAGACTTCGCAAGTTTTGCATAATGGCAAAGGTGTATTGGAAAACCTGCCTTCACCATTTACTGCAACTCGTTATCACTCACTTGCAGTTGAAAGAGACACAGTTCCTTCAGTCTTAGAAATAACAGGATCAACTGAGTCCGGTGTCGTCATGTCGATGCGTCACACAACTCTGCCAATAGAGGGCGTGCAATTTCATCCAGAATCTGTATTAACAGAGCATGGGCATCAAATGCTTGCAAACTGGCTTGTTAAATGTGGTGACATCGATGCGCCAAGCCGTGCGGTCGGATTGTCGCCCGTTGTAGGAAGCTCGAAGTAATTAGGGCTGGCTATTAATTGTAATTGTTACCGACTTACCAATTGTTTGTGTGGTGCCCGCATCTGGAGCTTGGCGAATTACAACACCCAATGGCTGCGTAGCATCGTAGTCATTAAATTCTTTGATCAGGAACCCAGCCTGTATAAGTAGCGTCTTTGCTTGAATGGATTCAATTCCGATGAGGTTTGGAACAGAAACTTCTCCACTTGCAATCGTTAGCACTACAGAACTTCCCGCATCGGTGATTGAACCAACCGGAGGGTTAACTTCGAGAACAGTTCCCTGAGCTTGATCAGATGGCATAGCAACAGTTTGTGAAATCAAAAGGCCTACAGATGTGAGTGCAGCTCGTGCATCAATCAAGGACATTCCAATTAATCCATCAGGCACAATCGCATCACCGGGCCCATCAGAAATCGTCAATATGACTGACGATCCAGGTTTTGCGCGGGTTGTCGCAAGAGGCAATTGGCTGGCAACTCGATTTTTAGGAATGACACCATCATGTGCATGTTTGATGACAACTGAATAATCCGCCAAAAGCGCTCGCGCCATATCTTCGCTTAAGCCAACAACGTTAGCTATCTGTGGTGCGCTATTGACGGAATTTCCACTGAGCAAGAAACCTGTAATAGAGACTGCGATTGCTGCGAAGAAAGAGCCTCCAATAACCAGCGCAGAACGTCGAGATAAGAATGGTTTGCTTGCAACTTTCGTAGTGATTGCTTCCCCGGCGCGAACTTTTGCTATGTCATTTAACATATCTTGCGCGCTTTGATAACGGTCTTCAGGCTTTTTTGATAACGCAACTGCTAAAACAGTTTCTATTCCTTCAGATAGTTCAGGCTTAATGGAACGGAGAAGCGGTGCAATACTCGATGCGTGTTGAAATGCAATCGAGACCGGAGTCTCACCAGTAAAAGGTGGTTTTCCCGTAAGCAATTCGAAGAGTAAGCACCCAGTTGAATAGATATCACTTCGTAAATCTGCTGGCTCGCCTACTGCTTGTTCGGGTGAGAGATATTGGGCAGTGCCAATTACATTCCATGTACTAGTAAGAGTTGCGCCGAGGTCATCCATCGCTCGAGCGATTCCAAAATCCATCACTTTAACGTCGCCAGTATCTGTGATCATCACATTTGCAGGTTTGATATCCCGGTGCACAATCTGGCGTTCATGTGAATATTCGAGCCCAGCAAGAATTCCTTCAGCAATTTCAAGCGCACGAGAAACCGGAAGTCTTTCGCCACCATGAACTATTTCGCGAAGAGTATGGCCAGAGACAAGTTCCATGACGATATATGGCGCAGGTTCTTCACCTGAATCATAAACAGCAACAATTGCAGGGTGATTAAGGCCGGCTGCGGCACGTGCCTCTTTACGAAATCGTGCAACAAATGATGGATCTTTAGCTAAATCGCTTCGCAATATTTTGATTGCAACTTCACGCGAAAGGCGCTGATCTTGAGCGATATAGACATCAGCCATTCCGCCTGTGCCAATCATTTCTCCAAGTAGATAACGACCGCCGAGCAATGAATTCATCACAGCGCAGCTCCTATCTTCTCGAAAATATCTTCTTGGGGTTCTTCAACAATATCTGCAATTACTACAGTCACATTATCGGGTGCGCCATTGATGTAAGTAGCATCGATCAGAGATGCCACTGCCTGATCGCGGTCCTTTCCCTTTATCAATGATTTGATCTCTTTCTCGGAAAGAACAGTGCTCAATCCATCACTACATACTAGAAAGCGATCCTTAACTTTTCCTTCGAATATTGGAAGCGGAAGCTCGAGGTTTCCCTCACCCATCAAGACTTGTGTAAGCACTGATCTTTGTGGGTGTGTCGAGATATCGGATTCGGAGATAGCTCCTTGATTGAGAAGCTCTTGAATTACAGTGTGATCTACGCTGAGTTGCTCGAAGGAGTTACCGCGAAGTCGATAAGCGCGCGAATCTCCGATGTGGAGGAGTGCGACCTTATTTTCGTGCAAAAAAAGTGATGTAAGCGTGGTGCCCATTCCACCAAGCTCTGGATTTTCAGATACTGAGTTTCTCAACGCATCATCTATTGCATAGATTGAATTCAAAAATAAATCATCTGCCGATTCAGAATCGACTTCAGGCTTTGCAAATATCTGCGCACTCTCAGCCAAAGTTGTTATCGCAATTTTGGAGGCAATTTCTCCAGCAGCATGTCCACCCATGCCATCTGCGACTGCAACGACGCGAGAAGATGTAAGAGCACTATCTTCATTTCCGCTCCGGACAAGGCCAACTGCAGAACGCGCAGAAGTGGCGAAGTAGCTCATGTGGGTAAGCCTAATCTCTTTGCTACTCTCGGTCTCATGCTCATCTACGCACACCGCGGTGCCAGTGCCGATTTTCCTGAGCTAACCCTCGCAGCCTATGAAGGCGCCGTCGAACAAGGCGCCGATGGCTTCGAATGCGATGTCCGATTGACGAAGGATGAAGTTCCAATTCTCTGGCATAACGCTTCAATGCTTGAGCGTGCAGCCAACCCAGGGCTTATAGGGGAGATGACATATAAAGAGGTATCGCGCGCCTATCCTCAAATTTTAACCTTGGATGAATTTCTCAACTTTGCAGTGAAGATGAGAAAAGGAGTTTTGATCGAAACTAAGCACCCAGTATTTTCTGGAAACCGAATCGAAGAAGTTGTTGTTGAAACTTTGCATGGGACAAAAGGAATCGACAAGATCGCAGTTTCCGTAATGTCATTTAGCTGGTTTGCAATTGAAAAAGTAAAACGCCTTGACCCGAAGATTTCGACAACATTTCTGATGCATAAAAACACATCTTGGTTTCAGGCGAAGATCTCTTCCTCTTCCGCAGTCGGCCCAGGAATCAATGAGCTCCGGCAAGAACCAAATCGCGCGGAGCGAATTAAGAATCTTGGAAGGTCTCTCAATGTATGGACCGTGGATGATGATGCTGACATTAGATTATGCTCAAAGCTGGGCGTAGATATTCTCATCACAAATAAGCCGTCACATGCACGCGAGGTACTCAGGTATCCTTAACCAGTGAGCATTCAAGAAAGCCAAACTTTCGCCTATTTAGGCCCAGTTGGCACATTTACTGAAGAAGCTCTTAAGAAAATCACTTGTGATTCAGATGTAAAAATTCCTTATGCAAATGTAACAGCCGCACTTGATGCTGTAAGAAAAGGCGATGCGCAATTCGCTCTGGTACCAATTGAAAATTCAGTTGAAGGCGTCGTAGCGCGAACCCTGGATGAACTAGCCACCGGCGATGCTCTAACGATTGCTGGAGAAGTAACTCTTCCTGTCACATTTGCATTTATGACAAAACGCGGCACAACTGAGATAAAGCGAATCGGTACACACCCTCACGCAGAATCTCAATGCCGCGACTACATTGCAGCCAATTACCCTCATGCTGAAATAGTTTCTACTAATTCAACTTCTGCTGCCGCAGAGGCTGTAAGCAAGGGCGAACTCGATGCAGCAATTGCTTCGAGCGCGGCGGCTGAGCACTTCAATCTTGAGGTCAGAGAAGCCAACATCGGTGACAATGCAGGAGCTGTAACAAGATTTATCTGTGCGCAGAAACCAGGATGGATTCCTGAGCCAACAGGCAACGATCGAACTTCAATAGCTGTCTTTATCGATATCGATCATGCGGGAGCGCTCCTTGAAATTCTTCAAGTTTTTGCAAAAAATGATGTAAACCTGACATTTATTCAGTCACGTCCGACAGGCCGCGAGCTTGGTCACTACCATTTCATTATTGATGTCGAAGGACATATCAAAGATGACTCGGTTGGAAAGTCCATCGAGGAGCTTCGCGTCATCTGTGATGACATTAGATTTTTGGGTTCTTATCCACGAGAGGTGCGCTGATGATTGATATAAAATTTCTTCGCGAAAACCCTGATGTAGTCCGCGCTTCTCAAAAAGGCAGAGGTGAAAGCGTTGAACTCGTCGACCAAATAATCGCCATCGATGAAATCAAACGTAAGGCACTTACTGAATTTGAAACTCTGCGCCAAGAACAGAATGTTCTCTCTAAGAGCGTTGGAGCAGCAAAAGGTGAGGAAAAGAGCGCACTGTTAGCAAACGCAAAAGAATTGGCGGATAAGGTAAAAGCTGCCGACGCCAAGCGTTCTGAAATTGAAGAAGAAGCTAAAAATTTAATTTTGCAACTTTCTAACTTGCTCGACACCGAGGCTCCCATTGGCGGCGAAGAAGATTTCGTAACTATTGAACATATTGGATCTCCGCGCGACTTTAGTAAAGATGGCTTTGAGCCAAAAGATCATGTCGAGCTCGGAAAACTTCTTGGAGCCATCGATACAGAACGAGGCGCAAAGGTTGCGGGTTCTCGTTCATACTATTTAACAGGGGTCGGTGCGCTTCTCGAATTTGCTCTTGTTAATTATGCAATCCAGAGCGCGCTCAAGAATGGATTCTCTCCAGTTATTCCACCAGTTCTTGTAAATCCAGCGGCAATGGAAGGTACAGGTTTCTTAGGACAGGCGGCAGAAAACGTTTACCGCATTGAGAAAGATGATGTCTATTTAGTTGGTACATCTGAAGTGCCACTTGCTGCGATGCATATGGATGAAATCTTACAAGAAGATAAATTACCCATTCGATATGCGGGTTACTCATCGTGTTTCCGTCGTGAAGCAGGCACCTACGGAAAAGATACGCGCGGGATTATTCGTGTACATCAATTCGACAAGGTAGAGATGTTCACCTTCTGCAAGCCAGAAGATGCAAAGGAAGAACACAAGCGACTTCTGCAGTGGGAGAAAGATTTCCTCACCGCCATGGAAATCCCATTTCGCGTTATCGATGTTGCATCAGGAGACCTTGGATCATCTGCAACACGTAAATTTGATATCGAAGCTTGGATTCCTACACAAGGTGCCTATCGAGAAGTTACAAGCACTTCAAACTGCACAGAATTCCAAGCTCGTCGCTTAAATATTCGCTACAAGGATTCTGAAGGTACAAAGCCTGTTGCAACGCTTAATGGAACATTGGTTGCAATTCCTCGCATGATTGTGGCGATACTTGAGAATCACCAGAATTCAGACGGAACCGTAAATGTTCCTGCCGCGCTTCAACCATTCCTTGGAATGAAGAAATTTGAGCTTGTGTGAGCGTCCACCAGAATTTCGAACGTCGCCCTAAGTTAATTGCTTCAGATCTCGATGGCACAATCGTTGCTCATTACGGAGATGTAACCCAGCGGACCATTGATGCCTTTCGTAAGGCGCATTCAATGGGTGTAGTCATTTATTTTGTGACAGGCCGACCACCCAGATGGATGCCAGAAATCAAAGAGGCATTTGGAATCGGAAATGCAATCTGTGGAAATGGTGCAATGTTGTATGACTTGCAGAATGACAAAGTAATTGAAGAGTGGCTAATTCCAATTGAGGCTCAGATTGAAACAGCCCGCAGACTGCGTGCTGCAATTCCACAAATTTCATTCGCAGTCGAATCACATAATTATTTCCACCGCGAAAAAGCTTACATTCCGCGATGGGATGTAGGTTTAGACAATATTGGCGTAGATAGAATCGAGGAAGTAATTACTTCTCCGGCGCTAAAGTTATTAGCAAGATGCTCTCAACAAGAACTATCTTCCGATGAGATGCTCGCTATTGCAAAGACTGAACTTGATGGAGTCGTCACCGTGACACATTCAAATCCGTCGGATTCGCTATTAGAAATTTCAGCTCTTGGGGTTTCAAAGGGAATGACTCTTGCAAAGATTGCAGCGCGCCTTGGAATCGATGCATCCGATTGCGTTTCATTTGGCGATAACCCAAATGATTTTTCAATGCTCGAATGGTGCGGCCGATCATTTGCGATGGCAGATTGTCATCCAGAAGGCCCGCAACACGCAAAAGGTATTGCTGGTCCTTGCGAAGAAGACGGTGTTGCAATCATCATCGAGCAATTGCTACAACTTCCAGCGTAAATACACTGACGATTTTTCCAGATAGATAATTTCGGGTAATCTCTCCCACGGAGGACTCGCATAGCGGCCGAGTGCACCGGTCTTGAAAACCGGCAAGGGAAACCTTCGTGGGTTCAAATCCCACGTCCTCCGCGCTTATAGCCAAACCCGCCTCAGTAACCAGGGGCGGGTTTCGCATTTTCCGCCCTTGTTGTGGCTGACCTCATAAGCGATAAGCGGGATAGCGCCTAGCGACTTTCTGCCGGTAAGCGCACACTTCTCTTATTAGTTGAACCCATTCGCTGGGAAATTAGGGGAGCACACATGTCGGGAGTCTTTTCTCCAACACGCGCCAAGATAAAAGAGCGCACGTTACGTACAGATAAATGGTGGATTGAACCGCTGATTACATTCTCGGTTCTGATCTCATTCATTATCTATGCAACTTTCCGCGCATTTGAAAATGCACATTACTTCGCAGAGCCGCTTATTTCTCCCTTTTACTCGCCATGTCTTTCATCTGCCTGTGTTGAAGGTTCCTCACTCCTCGGAACTCCGATCGGCACAATTGCAATTTTTGGAATGGTTATCTCACCAGCTCTATTTATTTTGATCTTCCCTCTCGGTTTCCGAATGACTTGCTACTACTACCGTAAGGCTTACTACCGTTCATTCTGGATGTCACCACCAGCATGTGCAGTGGCAGAACCACACGAGAAGTACACAGGAGAAACTCGCGCACCTTTAATTATGCAGAATGCGCACCGTTGGTTCTTCTATGCAGGTTTGGTATTTAACGTTCTGCTTACTATTGACGCTGTTCTTGCTTTCAAAGATGCAGAAGGCAACTGGGGTCACATGAGTATCGGAACTTTAGTTTTACTAGCTAATGCAACTTTATTGTGGGGTTATTCTGCTTCCTGCCATACATGCCGTCACACAATTGGTGGTCGCTTGAAGCACTTCTCAAAGCACCCACTGCGCTACAAGTTGTGGACTCGAGTCTCAATTCTCAATCACTATCACCAGCAGTTTGCATGGGTTTCACTCTTCGGAGTTGCTTTTGCTGATGTCTATGTCCGTGCGGTTGCCTCTGGCGCCATTACCAACTTCTATTTCTTCTAAAGGGTATTCATCACTATGACATTGCAACGACAGAAGTACGACGTACTAGTAATTGGCGCAGGTGGAGCAGGGCTCCGCGCTGCAGTAGAAGCGCGCGAAGCAGGCTTGAGCGTCGCAATTATTTGCAAGTCACTTTTCGGTAAGGCACACACTGTTATGGCTGAAGGTGGCGCGGCTGCATCGATGGGTAACGTGAATGACAACGATAATTGGATGGTTCACTTCCGCGACACGATGCGCGGTGGAAAATTCCTCAACCACTATCGCATGGCAGAACTTCACGCGAAAGAAGCACCTGATCGCATTTGGGAACTTGAAATGTGGGGCGCTCTCTTTGATCGCACAAAAGAAGGAAAGATTTCACAGCGCAACTTCGGTGGACATGAATATCCACGTCTTGCACACGTTGGAGACCGAACAGGTCTAGAACTCATCCGCACGATGCAGCAGAAGATTGTTCAACTGCAACAGAAAGATGGTCGTGAATTTGGTGACATGGAAGCAAAGATTAAAGTTTTTGCTGAGTGCACAATTACAGAAATTCTTAAAGAGAATGGAAAGATTGCAGGAGCGTACGGATACTGGCGCGAAACCGGCGAAGAGATTCTCTTTGAAGCTCCAGCAGTTGTTATCGCAACAGGTGGCGTTGGTAAAACTTTCAAAATTACCTCTAATTCATGGGAAGGTACTGGAGACGGACACGCACTCGCTCTTAAAGCAGGCGCAAATCTCGTTGACATGGAGTTCCTGCAATTCCACCCAACCGGAATGGTCTGGCCGCCATCAGTGCGCGGAATCTTGGTTACTGAATCAGTTCGTGGTGAAGGTGGAATCCTTACCAACTCAGAGGGCGAACGCTTTATGTTTAAGTACATCCCAGATGTATTTAAGGATAAGTACGCAGATAACGAAGCTGAAGCAGATCGCTGGTATGAAGATCA
>WLME01000027.1 GCA_009700365.1 Actinomycetota bacterium
GCAGCACATTTAGTATCTACGATTCGGCAGATTCACAGAAGCTCATTTCTCGAGTCATGGAGACTCTCAATCTCGACCCCAAGCGATATCCGGCGCGCCAGTTTCAGAACTTGATATCCAATGCAAAGAATGAACTTCAAACTCCTTATGACTACCTGAGCCAAGCCACTAATCAATTCGAGACCATCGTCGCTGATGTCTACACCATGTATGAAAAACGTTTGCAGCAAGCCAATGCTATGGATTTCGATGATTTAATTATGAAGACCGTTCAGGTGCTCCAAAAATTTCCCGAAGCAAAGGCCCGCTTCCGTTCTCGATTTCGCCACATCTTGGTAGATGAGTACCAAGACACAAATCATGCGCAATACGTCTTAGTAAAGGAGCTAACAGGCATTCAGGGTGATGGCTTTCCACTTGCTGAACTCTGCGTCGTAGGAGACGCAGATCAATCTATCTATGGCTTCCGAGGGGCAACAATTCGCAATATTTTGCAATTCGAAGTTGATTACCCCAACGCCGCAACAGTCTTGCTCGAGCAAAATTACCGTTCGACACAGAATATTCTCAACGCCGCAAATGCGGTAATTACCAAGAATGAATCACGTAAAGAGAAGAACCTGTGGTCAGATGCAGGTTCAGGTGCCCCACTTGTGGGCTATGTTGCCGAATCAGAATATGACGAAGCAGAATTCATCAAATCTGAAATTCGTTCTCTGCAAGATATGGGCCACTCCAATCCTGGGGATACCGCTGTTTTCTACCGCACAAATGCCCAATCTCGTATCTTTGAAGAAATCTTCATGCGAGCTGCAATTCCATACAAAGTAGTAGGTGGCCTTCGATTCTACGAACGTAAAGAGGTTAAAGATTTACTCGCCTATCTTCGAGTACTTGCAAATCCCAACGATGAAGTATCAATACGCCGAATTATTAATTTACCGAAGCGAGGTATTGGCGATCGCGCATTGGAGGAAGTCGAGATTTTTGCGCAGGCGCAAGGAATATCCTTCTGGAACGCCCTCCTGCGAGTTTCTGAAGCCTCATCTGTACCCAATAAGGCAGCTCAATCCATAATGACATTTACATCTATGTTGATTGCGCTACAGACACTTGTTGAAGCAAAGACCAAACCATCCGTCATTATCGAAGCAGTCCTCGAGCAATCCGGATTACTCACAGAACTCGAAGCGAGCAAAGACCCTCAAGACGAAGTCCGCGTTGAAAACCTAAAAGAACTTGTCTCTGCATCGATGGAGTATGAAGAACGCCCATTCGAAGAGCTCGGTGAAGATGAAGAAATTTCTCTCTCTGGGTTCCTCGAAAAAGTCTCTCTCGTTGCCGATGCAGATGACATTCCCGATCGACCTGTCGATGCGGGATCGACAGAATTGCCTGACGGAGAAGATCATGGGGGAGTCGTAACCTTGATGACACTTCACACCGCGAAAGGTCTTGAGTTCCCCACAGTATTTCTCACGGGTATGGAAGATGGAATCTTTCCTCATGCACGAACGCTTGATGATCCCAAAGAGATTGAAGAAGAACGTCGTCTTGCCTATGTCGGTCTAACGCGTGCAGAAAAGCGTCTCTATATTTCACGTGCAGAATATCGATTAACTTTCGGAACTCCGAAGTACAACCCAGGCTCTCGATTTCTCGATGAAATTCCATCCGAACTTATCGAATGGAAGAATGAAGGTCGCAGCACTTTTACAACTTCTTCTGCGGTAAAGAAATCACGCCTTCCATCTGGCCCACCTCCACGAGCAACGGGCAAGAAATCCACTGCGATGGTTCTTCAGATTGGACAGCGTGTGTCACATGACACATTTGGATTAGGAACCGTTGTGGCTCTCTCTGGCGAAGGCGACAAGTCAGAGGCGACCATCAACTTCGGCCAATATGGAGATAAGCGCCTCTTGCTGCGTTATGCCCCTGTCACGCCACTATAAATATGCACTTAGGATTGGGCTCTGTACAGCCTCACTTTTAAGGAGCCTACGTGGATCTCTACGAATACCAAGCACGAGATTTATTTGAAAAGCACTCTGTCCCCGTTTTACAGGGCGCAGTTGCAACTACCCCCGAGCAGGCACGTGATGCAGCTGCAAAGATGGGTAGCAAAGTTGTCGTGAAGGCGCAGGTAAAAGTTGGTGGTCGCGGAAAAGCTGGCGGTGTAAAACTTGCTGTAGATGCCGCAGATACTTTTGAAAAGGCAAGTGCAATTCTTGGAATGGATATTAAAGGCCACACTGTTAATAAGGTGATGATTGCCCAAGCTGCACCAATTGCAGATGAATACTACGTTTCAATTCTTCTCGATCGATCAAATCGCACCTTCCTTGTTATGGCATCAGTTGCAGGCGGAATGGATATCGAGGAAGTTGCACACACTGCTCCAGAAAAGCTTGCAAAGGTGCCCGTGAGCGCTGTTGATGGAATTTCATTGGCAAAGGCAAAGGAAATTGTTGCGCAAGCAAAGTTCCCTGCAGATGTAGCGGATCAAGTTGCCGATGTCTTAGTAAAGCTTTGGGAGACTTTTCAATCTGAGGATGCAACTCTTGTCGAAGTCAATCCACTCGTTAAGACCGAAGACGGTCGAGTCGTTGCACTCGATGGCAAGGTAACGCTCGATGACAATGCTGATTTCCGTCAGCCAGATCATGAAGCTCTCGTTGACCATGCAACTGCAAATGCTCTTGAAGCGGCTGCGAAAGAAAAGGGACTTAACTACGTAAAGCTCGATAATGGACAGGTCGGAATCATCGGCAACGGTGCAGGACTTGTGATGTCGACACTCGACGTTGTTGCTTATGCGGGCGAAAAATTCGGTGGAATGCGACCTGCCAACTTCCTCGACATCGGAGGCGGTGCATCTGCGCAGGTTATGGCAGATGGACTTTCCATCATTCTTGGTGATCCTGATGTGAAGAGCGTATTCGTAAATGTATTCGGTGGAATCACTGCATGCGATGCCGTCGCAAACGGAATTGTCCAGGCTCTCGAACTACTCGGGCCTAAGGCGACAAAACCAATCGTGGTTCGCCTTGATGGTAATAACGTTCTTGAAGGACGAGCAATTCTTAACGCTGCGAATCACCCATTGGTTGAGCAAGCAGAAACTATGGATGGAGCAGCATCGCGCGCTGCAGAATTGGCGGCAAAGTAATGTCTATCTTTATCAACGCTTCAAGCAAAGTAATCGTTCAAGGTATGACAGGTTCTGAGGGAACTAAACACACTCGTCGCATGTTGGCATCAGGTACCAAAGTTGTCGGTGGAGTTACTCCAGGCAAGGGTGGCCAAGTTGTTGATATCGAGGGAACCTCACTTCCTGTTTTCAATACAGTTGCTGAGGCAATTGCTGCAACTGGTGCAAATGTTTCGGTCGTATTCGTACCACCCAAGTTTGCAAAGGCAGCGGTTATCGATGCAATCGATGCCAAGATGCCGCTTGTAGTTGTTATTACTGAAGGCATTCCAGTGCACGACTCTGCATATTTCTATGCTTATTCGTTACAACAGGGCACTACACAGATCATCGGACCAAACTGTCCAGGTCTCATTAGCCCAGAGCAATCAAATGTCGGAATCATTCCTGCAGATATCACCAAGCGCGGACCGATTGGACTCGTCTCCAAGTCTGGAACACTCACCTATCAGATGATGTACGAACTCCGAGATATCGGATTCTCAACCGCAGTTGGTATTGGTGGGGACCCCGTCATTGGAACAACACATATTGATTGCCTGCGTGCATTTCAAGATGACCCTGAAACAACTGCAATCGTAATGATTGGTGAAATCGGTGGAGATGCTGAAGAACGAGCAGCAGCATTTATCGCAGAGTATGTGACCAAACCTGTTGTTGGTTATGTTGCAGGATTCACAGCTCCTGAAGGAAAGACAATGGGCCACGCCGGTGCAATCGTCTCTGGCTCTTCGGGCACTGCACAGGCAAAGAAAGATGCGCTTGAAGCAGCTGGCGTAAAGGTCGGACAGACACCAAGTGAAACAGCGCAGTTGATGCGCGACATCCTAGGTCGCTAATTTTCCGATGCAACGCGTCCTCTCGGTCTCGTTGTCTCACGTAATTCGTGCAGCCGCATTTCTCCTTCTTCCTTTCTCTTTTATTGCGTTAATTGCTTGGGCGACTGCAGGAAGCACTAGTGGAAGCACCACCGATCCCATACGTGGTGCAGTGTGGATTTGGCTTGGCGCACACCACATCCCATTTCAATTGGCCTTGCCTCCAACAGGCCTTGCGGGCTATTTAACATATTTACCAATTGGCGGATTGGTACTTCCATTCTTTGCTATTCGTTCATCATTTAGTCGAGCAGTAGTACGACTCAGTGGATATTTCCATGACATTAATGGCGTGCGTCTAATTTTCTCTGGACTCTACGCACTATTGGCAACAGTGCTGGCATTTATAAGTCGTGCCACAGCAGTGTCGCCACAATGGTATTTAGTACCGATTTTTTCATTCTTGATTTCGCTGGCAGCAACTCTTACCGCAGGTTCGCGTGTAACACCTTCACGAGCGCTCAGAATTGCTGGGCGCCTCATTGCACTCATTCTTGGTGCGGGACTCATTGTGATCTTTGCGCTAATCCTTTTGAATTTTGGCCAAGTCAAGAACATTACGATCTCGCTTCAACCAGGAATATTCGGCGGGATCTTGCTTCTCTTTCTCAATATTCTCTATCTTCCCAATGCTGCGGTTGCAGTTGCCGCATACTTTTCAGGTACGGGTTTTGCAGTCGGTGCTGGGACGCTCGTTTCACCGTATTGGTATCACCTAGGCCAGATTCCAGCGCTGCCACTTCTCGGTGTATTGCCCACTTCGCGTGCTCCAATCGCACTCGTCGGAGCAATATTCTTTGTAGGTATTGGTGTGCTACTTGCACTATGGAGCCTTCCTTCGGGATTTCAAACTTTCCTTCAGAGTTTTATTTTTACAACAGCAAGCTTGGTCATACTCGCGTACTGCGCGAGCGGATCCCTTATTACCTCTGAGATGGGCGCAATGGGAGTCTCAATCTGGAAATTTGTACTCTCGGTTGTGGGTGAAATAGCTATAGGGGCAGGTGTAACTCTTGCAGTTAAGAGCAGAAAATCCGCATGAAGCGTCTTGTCATACTTGCATCTGGCAGCGGAACACTTACCCAAGCAATCATTGATGCACATTTAGATGCAGATATAGTCGCAGTAATTTCAGATAAGCGTGAATCTGGGGTACTAGATCGTGCAGAACAAGCAGGCATTGAAACTTTCACGGTTCCGATGATGCACGATCGCGCAGAGTGGGATCGAGAATTAGAAACTCTCATTGCAGCCCTGAAGCCAGATTTGGTTATCAGCGCAGGATTTATGAGGGTTCTCTCTGCCAAGATAGTGAATAGATTTAAAATCATTAATAGCCACCCTGCACTCCTGCCACTTTTTCCTGGTGCGCATGCGGTGCGTGATGCACTCGCAGCAGGGGCCACAGAGACCGGCACGACCATTCACTGGGTTGATGCTGGCATCGACACAGGTACGGTAATTGCGCAGGAACGCGTGCCGATTCATCCCGGCGATTCCGAAGATACGCTCCACGAGCGCATTAAGATTGTCGAAAGAAGTCTCATAGTTGCGACGATTACTTCACTGCTCAACACTCTGGAGAAGAACAATGGCTAATCGCAAACCCATCCGTCGCGCACTCGTGAGCGTCTACGACAAAGACCGACTTCTTGAACTTGGAAAATGTCTCGCAGATGCTGGTGTAGAAATACTTTCAACTGGATCCACTGCCAAAACACTTCAGGATGCAGGAATTTCAGTAACGGAAGTCAGCAGTTACACAGGTTTTCCCGAAATTATGGGAGGCCGTGTAAAGACCCTGCATCCAAAGATCCATTCAGGAATCTTGGCTGATCAGAATAATCCCGATCACCTCAAAGCGATTGCAGACTTAGATATCGAACCCTTCGATTTAGTGGTCATTAATCTCTATCCATTCCTTAAAACTCTTATATCTGGCGCTTCTTTCGAGGAGTGCATTGAGCAGATAGATATCGGTGGACCATCGATGTTGCGTGGAGCAGCTAAAAATCACGGATCGGTCGCCGTAGTTTGCCAAGAATCTCAATATGACCATGTCATCGAATCCATCAAGGCTGGTGGATTTACAGATGAAGAGCGGAAGCGTTTGGCACTTGAAGTCTTCCGCACAACCGCCGAATACGACCTCACAATCGCTAGCTGGTTGGGCTCAACAATAAGTTTTGATATGGAAGACCTTGATTGGCTTGGCCTAATCTGGAAGCGCGAAAACGCATTGCGATATGGCGAGAATCCACATCAGAAAGCGGCCATCTATCGCGGTGGGCCCCCGGGAATTGTTAATGCAATCCAATCCCACGGCAAAGAAATGTCTTTTAACAATTACACCGATGCAGATGCTGCCTGGCGGGCATCCCTAGATCACCAAGACCCCTGCGTTGCAATCATTAAACATGCTAATCCTTGCGGAATTGCGATAGGTACAGATATTGCGGATGCATATACAAAAGCACATGCCTGCGATCCGGTATCGGCTTTCGGCGGAGTTGTGGCCGCTAATCGAAAAGTATCAGTTGCAATGGCCGAACAACTTTCACAAGTCTTCACAGAGGTAATAATCGCTCCGGAATACGAGCCAGGAGCACTTCAAATATTAATGAAGAAGCCTTCAATACGAATTCTTACTAATTCTCAGAACCGAATTTCACCACTAGAAATTCGACCAGTCTCTGGTGGGGTATTGGTTCAGGAGACAGATTTGATTAGCGCTGAAGGAGATGACCCAAAGAATTGGAAGCAAGTCACTGGTTCACCACTATCTGATAAAGAAATGTCAGACCTTCTCTTTGCTTGGCGTTCAGTCCGAGCCGTTAAGAGCAATGCAATTTTGCTAGCCAAAGACGGTGCCGCGGTTGGAATCGGAATGGGTCAGGTCAATCGAGTTGATTCTGCCAAACTTGCAGTCGACCGCGCAGGCAATCGCGTATCTGGAAGCGTTGCGGCATCGGATGCTTTCTTCCCATTCGCCGATGGTCTTGAAATCCTTACAGCTGCTGGCGTGAAAGCGATCGTGCAGCCTGGAGGAAGCGTTCGCGACGAAGAAGTTATTGCAGCTGCCACCAAGGCAGGGGTTGCAATGTTCTTTACTGGTACTCGACATTTCTCACACGCATAGAGCAGCGCAGGGGCCTACAGCATTGAATAGGATGAGCAAATGAGCGCACAGATTCTTGATGGAAAGGCAGTTGCAGCCACCATCAAAAAGGAGTTGGCTGCTCGCACAATTGCGCTGAAGGCAAAAGGAATAACTCCAGGACTCGGAACCGTGCTTGTTGGAGATGACCCAGGTTCGCATTCTTATGTCGCTGGCAAACACCGCGACTGTCAAGAAGTAGGAATCAATTCGATTCGCGTCGATCTTCCAGCCACTGCAACCCAGGCTGATGTTCTTTCGGCAATCAAAGAACTCAATGCTGCCAAAGAGTGCACTGGATATATCGTTCAGCTCCCACTTCCCAAAGGTATTAATACCCAAGTAATTCTTGAGGCAATTGATCCAGATAAAGATGCAGATGGATTGCATCCCCTCAATTTAGGTCGCCTCGTTGCTGGTTATGACGCACCGCTACCTTGTACACCAAGAGGAATCGTTGAATTAATTAGCCACTACAAGATTCCACTCGCTGGTGCTGAAGTAGTTGTCATTGGTCGCGGTCTCACTGTGGGTCGCCCACTTGGTTTGCTCTTAACTCGCAAGCAAGAAAATGCGACGGTGACCCTCACGCACACCGGAACAAAGGATTTACGTGCACATACAAAACGTGCAGACATCGTGATTGCTGCAATCGGACAAGCGCATTTTCTAAAAGCTGAGATGATTAAACCCGGAGCAGTAGTTCTGGATGTTGGAATCTCGCGCACAGAAGCAGGCCTCCTCGGCGACATTGACCCAGGTGTCATGAGCATTGCATCTTTTGTCGCACCGATGCCCGGAGGCGTTGGTCCCATGACGCGGGCGATGTTGTTGATGAATGTGGTCGATGCATGCGAGAAATAACGAGGTTTCAGTTTCGCATTGCGTACATCGCAATTTCATCTGGCGTTCTTTTCGGAATTCTAGGTTTCGTTCGATTGGGGGCCTTGTTCGTCTCTGCTGGCACCGCTGTGATTGCGCTCTCTCAGTGGAATAAGCGAAGAATTGAGCGCTACCTCCCGTTGGCAATTGCGATCGTTCTCTTTGGGCTGGCGCTAGCACTTCCCAAGGGGTTGTAGAGTTCTCTCGACGTCAAGATAAGTACATAGTTAAGTAAAAAGGACACTTTTATGGCAAAGAAAGTCACCGTTGTAGGTGCAGGATTCTACGGTTCAACAACAGCACTTCGACTTGCTGAATACAACATCTTCGACGAGGTTGTGCTTACAGATATCGTTGAAGGAAAGCCAGAAGGATTGGCACTCGATATGAACCAATCACGTTCTATCGAAGGATTTGAAACCAAAATTACCGGTGCGACCACAACCGCAGAGGGCGCAGGGTATGAAAAGACAGCTAACTCAGATGTAGTCGTTATTACCGCTGGCCTTCCACGCAAACCCGGAATGAGCCGCATGGATCTGATTGGCGTAAATGCTGGAATCGTTCGTGGGGTTGCAGAAAATATTGCAAAGCACTCTCCAAATGCCGTCATCATCGTTGTATCTAATCCACTCGATGAAATGACAGCGCTAGCTCAACTCGCAACTAATTTTCCAAAGAATCGCGTGATGGGTCAGGCCGGAATGCTTGATACCGCACGTTTTACTAACTTTGTTGCCGAAAAACTTGGAGTTGAAGTGGGATCTGTAAAGACTCTGACTCTTGGTTCACATGGCGACACAATGGTTCCCGTACCAAGCCGCTGCACAGTCAATGGTGATCCGCTTTCTGAGAAGTTATCGCAAACAGAAATCGACGAACTCGTTGATCGCACGCGCAATGGTGGAGCTGAAGTTGTCGCGCTACTCAAGACTGGTTCTGCCTACTATGCACCATCTGCAGCAGCAGCTCGCATGGCGAAGGCTGTCATCGAAGATTCAGGAGCCGTCATGCCTGTCTGTGCATGGGTAGATGGCGAGTATGGAATTTCAGGTGTCTATCTCGGTGTTGAAGCCGAAATTGGTAAGTCAGGTATTCGCAAAGTTGTTGAGAGCAAGCTCACCGATGGAGAAGTTGCATCACTCAAAGCAGCTGCCGAAGCAGTCCGTGCAAAGCAAGCAGATGTAAAGGATATGTAGATATGTCAAAAATTAAAGTACAAGGAACAGTTGTCGAGCTAGACGGCGATGAAATGACACGCATTATTTGGCAATTCATCAAGGATTCGCTCATTCTTCCGTACCTCGATGTAAACCTTGAATACTACGACCTCGGCATGGAGCATCGCGATGCAACTGACGATCAAGTCACCATCGACTCAGCGAAGGCAATTCAAAAACACGGTGTCGGCATCAAGTGCGCAACTATTACTCCCGATGAAGCTCGCGTTGAAGAGTTCGGTCTCAAGAAGATGTGGAAGTCTCCAAACGGAACCATCCGCAACATTCTCGGAGGCGTAATTTTTCGCGAGCCCATCATCATCAGCAACGTTCCACGCCTGGTTCCGCATTGGACCAAGCCAATCGTTATCGGCCGTCACGCATTCGGTGATCAATATCGCGCAACAGATTTTAAAGTTCCAGGTGCCGGAAAACTCACTCTTTCCTTTGTTCCAGAAGATGGTTCTGCACCTCAAGAGTTTGAAGTATTTGACTTCAAATCTTCAGGAGTCGCAATGGCGATGTACAACGTAGACGAATCAATTCGTGACTTTGCTCGCGCATCGCTGAACTATGGACTCACTCGTAAGTTCCCCGTCTATCTTTCAACAAAGAACACAATCCTTAAGGCATACGACGGTCGCTTTAAAGATATTTTTGAAGAGATCTACCAAGCTGAATTTAAGTCTAAATTCGATGAAGCAGGCATTTGGTATGAGCATCGCCTCATTGATGACATGGTCGCTATGTCACTTCGCATGGAAGGTGGCTACGTCTGGGCATGTAAGAACTATGACGGAGACGTTCAGTCAGACACTGTTGCGCAGGGATATGGCTCTCTTGGATTAATGACATCGGTTTTGATGACTCCAGATGGAAAGATTTGCGAGGCAGAGGCAGCTCACGGAACCGTGACTCGCCACTATCGCGAGCATCAGGCAGGTAAGGCAACTTCTACCAACCCGATTGCATCTATCTTTGCGTGGACGCAGGGTCTTGCACATCGCGCAAAGCTTGATAACAATCCTGAATTAGCAAAGTTCTGTGCGACTCTTGAGCGAGTCTGTATCGAAACGGTCGAACAAGGAAAGATGACAAAGGACTTGTCACTTTTGATTTCTAAGACTGCTCCGTATCAAACCACGCAAGAGTTCCTTAACTCCATTGATGAGAATCTAAAGAAAGCGATGGCGTAAAGCTTCGGCTTACACACCACGATGGATCAGAACTCAGGTGCAATCGCGCTTGTAGGTTCTGGTGAGTATTCAGTACAGATGCAGGAGCTTGAAAAAGAGCTCCTGCATCTCTCTATTTCTAGAGGAAA
>WLME01000028.1 GCA_009700365.1 Actinomycetota bacterium
AATGATCTTGGAGTAAATCTTGCCTCAGTGCGCGGTACTGGAATCGGCGGAAGAATTCGTAAGGAAGATGTTGTGTCCGCACAGACATCTAACAATGCTGTGGCAGGGGTTCCAGCTCAAGCTGCGAATACAGGAAGCGTGGCACCATCTGCACCACGTCCAACAGCCGTTGCGTCACCTCTTCGTGGAACTACAGTGACAATGTCACGACTTCGCAAAGTTATTGCAGCTCGTATGGTTGAATCCCTTCAAGTTTCAGCGCAGCTCACAACAGTGATCGAAGTAGATGTGACAAAGATTGCGCGTCTGCGTGATCGCTCAAAGCCAACATTTGAAGCCCGCGAAGGCGTCAAGCTCTCATTCCTTCCATTCTTTGCTGTAGCTGTGTGTGAAGCACTTAAGCAGCACCCAGTACTTAATTCGTCAGTGGAAGGTGATCAGATTATTTATCACGGTGCAGAGCACCTTGGTATTGCAGTAGACACTGAGCGCGGTCTCTTGGTTCCTGTTATTCACAATGCTGGCGACCTGAACATGGGTGGCGTAGCTCGCAAGATTGCTGATTTGGCAGCTCGCACACGCGATAACAAGGTAACTCCTGACGAACTCGGTGGCGGAACATTTACTCTCACCAACACCGGTTCGCGTGGTGCGCTCTTTGATACTCCAATCATTAATCAGCCACAGGTTGCAATCCTTGGACTCGGCGCCGTTGTAAAGCGTCCAATGGTTGTAAAGGGCGAAGATGGCGGCGAGACAATCGCAATCCGATCAATGGTTTACCTAGGGCTTTCATACGATCATCGAGTTGTTGATGGCGCAGATGCAGCACGCTTCTTGGTAACTCTCAAAGAGCGCCTCGAAGGTGGAGCATTCGAATCTGATTTGGGTCTCTAACCTTTATGTCTGTCCCGCAACGCATTGCAATCACCGGTGCTTCAGGACTTATCGGTACTGCACTAGTTGGCTACCTCAAAAGTGAAGGCCACACTGTTCAGCGATTTGTTCGCCGCCCTGTTGTCGCACCTGATGAAATTCAATGGGATCCAAAGTCCGGGTATGTAGATATTGAAGCACTCCGGGGTGTAGATGCCATCATCCATCTTGCGGGCGTCGGTGTCGGCGATAAGCGCTGGAGCAAGAAGTACAAGTCTGAGATTCTCAATTCACGACTTCTTGGAACAACAGCTATCGCGCATGCAGTCAATGAAGTTAAACCTCAGCTCTTCATTTCAGCTAGCGCAATTGGCTGGTACGGAGAATCCGGTAATCGCGCGGTTGTTGAATCTGATCGCGTTGGTGATGACTTCCTCGCAGCTGTCTGTCGAGAATGGGAAAGCGCAGCAGATATTGCGCAGGGCACCCGTGTAGTAAAGATTCGCACAGGACTTGTTCTAGACCCGACCGGTGGCGCACTTGGAAAGATGCTCCCTCTCTTTCGCTTAGGCCTTGGCGGAAAACTTGGAAATGGTAGGCAATGGTGGTCGTGGATTACTCTGCACGATGTAATCCGAGCCATCGCATTTATTTTGGAAAATAAGATATCGGGACCAGTAAATCTGACTTCACCGAACCCGGTGACTAATCAAGAGTTCACATCCGCTTTAGCGCGTGCAATGCATCGTCCAGCGCTTTTTCCAGCACCTGCGATTGCGCTCAAGATTGCCTTAGGCGGATTTTCAAGTGAAATTCTCGGCAGCAAAAAGGTTATGCCAGGCGCGTTATCAGAGGCTGGCTTTATCTGGGATTACCCTCACATCACTAATGCGCTTACAGCTTTAATTCAAGAGTAGCTCTTGCGCCGCAAGGCGACCAGATAGCAATGCTCCGTTCTGAGATGGCGCAGTTCGATAATCTCCAGCGACAAATACTTTCTCGCTGATTCGCGACGACATGAGGCGATGAGAATTCACAGCAAAAATAGGAAGTGATTTAGGAATCTCATACTTTGCAATGAGAGACCAATTAGCTGTCGAAGTCCCCCACAAGATTGCAAGGTGTCTACGAACCTCAGATTCAGATGCAAAATCGATTGTGGTCGAGGAAAGTAAAGTCTTTCCTTGCGGAGCGTACGTAGGGACAGTATTAGAAATCGCAATGGTGTTAACAACAGGACCGCGTGACTGTCCATCAATCCGTAATCGCTTCGATTGAGTTAAGTCCGAAGGTACCTCGTGATACCACGTTGTACTTGAGGCCAGTTGTGGCACATTCGGAATATCTAGAAGTTGCGCTGCAGTTGTAAGGTCTGTTGCAACGATCACTCTTGATGACCCGAACTGCGTTAGAGAATCGATACGCGACTCCAATTGGATGTTCTTGATCCGAGAAGCGAGTACCCGAGAAAGCTCACCTGCTCCATGGGCTGGCAATCCTGGCTTTCCAGAGATAAACGATCTGACAATTTCCTTGCCACTGGTGGCATCAACGTTGGCCGGCGATGTGAGAAATACACCTGAAAGAAAAGGTTTAAGTACTCGTTCATACAGACTTCCGAGCGGCTTCATCTCATCTTCTACTGAAATTCCTATCTCAGAGGCCTTGAGTAGATACGAAATAACCTTCAATTTCTCAGAGAAAGCACCCGTGTGCGAATTTAAAACCGAAAAGGGTTGAGTGCGTGGATCCCCAAGTGAATAGCGCTTCTCCCCCAGTGCAACATCAATGGTTCGGGTAGCTTCAACAAAGTTGAGCTCATCAATAATTCCCAAGCGAATTAATTCAGGGTAACGAGAGTTAATTAATTGAAATCCACGGTCTAATCGATAGCCATCAATCACATCCGTTGCTACTCGGCCACCAACTCGATCGCTGGATTCATGCACCTCAACTTCAAAGCCTGCTTCCTGCAACGTCAGTGCTGCACTTAACCCGGCAAGCCCTGCACCAACGACAAAGACTTTATCTGACACTTATTTCACGCGCCTTATCGATAAGGGAGGCAACTTCAAGAATTTTCTGCGTTGAGATTGGCCAGTCTCCATTACCTTCAAGTGCGTTACGAACTTCTAGATAAAAATGACCATAATTTCCTGGAACCGTTTGGATCTCTTCTCGAATATCTCCACGTTCAATATACGCTTTCGAATTCGTTGGAACACTCCAAGTTCCACCGTCAGGGAATTCGCCAGCACGCAAAAGTGCTTCCTGAGGATCTAGGTCTTCGACGATCAGGGCGCCTTCTGTGCCAAGGAGTCGAATACGTGGTCCTGGAGATCCTGCAATTGCACTTACTGCAAGGTAAGAATCGACTCCAGATGCGTGAGAAATGTTAAGAACTACATCATCTTCTGAGTTGCCGCGAATATTACGAATACTTGCATAGGTCAGTTCTGCCGGACCAAACCAATCAAGTGCAGTTGAGAGAAGATGCGTTTGAAGATCTAATAGGAGTCCGCCGCCATTTTCCGCACTTTCGGATTCGCGCCACGATGCGGGGTTGAGTTGCGGACGGAAACGTTCGAATCGTGAATCAAGGCGAAAAGGTTTTCCAATAAGTCCATTAGAAAGTATCTTCTTTATCGTTAGCGAGTCGCTATCCCACAAACGATTGAAGAAGGTCGTCACTGGTACCCCAGCCCTCTCGGCCGCAGTGATTATTGCTTCAGTTTCAGCACGAGTTCTGCCCATGGGTTTATCTACAACAACTGGTATCCCGGCTTTTATTGCAGAAAGCGCCTGCTCCGAATGTGCCATATTCGCTGAAGCCACGACAACTAGATCTAAATCTGAAGAGAGAAAATCACCAAGTTTGTCGACTACTTTTGTGAGCGGAAAATCCTCCTTAGCCTGTCGAGCTCGGGTGGAATTGCCGGTAAGAACTGTCGCCACTTCAAATCCGCATCCTTTAAGTAAGGGTGCATGAAATGAACGTCCAGCGAGTCCATAGCCGGCAATTCCGACGCGCATCGAGAGCTACTTACTCTGCAACTTTGACGGCCACCAGATCTTTGGACCAATCTCGTGAACGAGAGCTGGAACAAGAATCGAGCGCACGATGATGGTGTCGAGCAAAACACCAAAGGCAACTGCAAAGCCAAGTTCGGCAAGTGGAACAAGTGGAAGTAGGCCAAGCACTGCAAATGTTGCGGCAAGGACGATTCCAGCTGAGGTAATAACGGCACCTGTCACGGTGACACCCTTAATAACGCCAGCGCGTGTTCCGATCTTCTGTGACTCTTCGCGCACGCGAGTCATGAGGAAGATGTTGTAATCGATGCCGAGTGCAACCAAGAAGATGAAGGCGAAGAGAGGGAATGAGTTATCTCCCCCGGCAAAGCCGAACACATGATTGAAAACCAGCGCGCATACGCCAAGAGTTGCGAAGTATGAGAGCACTACAGTTCCAAGAAGAACTACGGCGCTAATAATGCTGCGAAGTAGTAATCCCAAAATGAGTGTGATCACGAGCAAGATAATCGGAATGATTGTCTTGTTGTCACGACTATTAGCAGTGCGAACATCAAAGTAGACCGCACTTGTTCCACCCACTAGTGAGGACGCATCAGCAGCATGTGCCAGACGACGAATCTCAGGAATGTCATTTCCTGCTTCCACGCTATCGGGTGCCTTATCTAAAGTGAGATTGAGAATTGCGCGATTATCAACAACTTTCATCGCTGGAAGTGGTTGTCCAGCAACAGGAATTCCATCAAGTTGTGGAACCACGTTCGTGACACCTGGTGCATTCTTGAGAGCGGCAGTTACTGCTTCAACTTTATTGACTGAAACGACAACTTGAGTTGGGTCTCCTTCTCCACCTGGAAAGTGCTTCGTGAGCAATTTTTGACCGACAACTGATTCAGGATTTCCAGTGAAGGTGTCAACTGTCCCAATTCCATCAGCTTTCAAGGTTGTAGATGCAAATGCAAGAAGCAGAAGAACTGTGCCTGTTGTAACCCATGCACGACGCGGGTGATTTCCAATTGCAGATGCAACCTTTGACCAAGGACCTGACATCACATGATCATCGCCATCATTGCGTGGAATGCGAGGCCAGAAAATCCAACGACCGAAGACTAGAAGGAGCGCAGGAAGAAGTGTCAAAATCGTAAACATTGCGGAAACAATTCCGATCGCACCAATCGGGCCAAGACCTGCTGTATTGGTCAATTGGCTAAAGAGCAGAATCAGAAGTGAGATAGAGACAGTTGATCCTGAGGCAAGGATTGGCTCCCAGACTCCCTTATAGGCAGCCCGCATTGCATCGAAACGATTCTCATGATGATGAAGCTCTTCGCGATAACGAGCAATAAGCAAGAGCGCGTAATCGGTTGCTGCTCCAATCACAAGCACTGAAAGGATTCCTTGAGATTGACCATCTACATCAATCACATTGCTCTTCGCAAGGAGGTAAACGATTCCACCCGCTGTAGTGAGAGCAAACATTGCTGAAAGTAAAGGAATGATCCACAAGACCGGTGATCGGTAGACAACAATCAAAATAATTGCGACGACGCCAAGAGTTGTAAGTAGAAGGGAAGAATCAAGGGTTCCGAAGGCGCCGAAAAGATCGCCTAACAGTCCACCTGGTCCAGTTACATAATGAGTTACGCCATTTGCTTCAGCGATTGGTTTGATATCTGCACGAAGTGCATCGACGACCGCCGGAAGCACTGGCTTGTCGTTGGGCAAAGTCTTAGAGATGGCATTTCCATCAAGTGGAATATTTGCCAAAATCGCTTCTCCATCTTGCGCAGGGAAAACAGAAATAACTTGCCCTGGTGCTAAGTAATCAGAAATCTTTGCATCTGTTCCATCGAGAGTAAGAGCCCCTACTCCAGCCATATGCTCATTGATGGCAGCTAAGGCCTGTGAATCAACTTTTCCTTCGAAGAGAATTAACGTTGGAAAATTGAACGAGTCGTCACCAGAAAATTTCTTGATCTCGTCAGCGGCAAGAGTCGCCTCTGCACCTTTAGGCAAGAAAGATGAGTTGTTATTCTCCTGAACTGAGGTGAGCTTGCCAAAGAGAGGTCCGAAGACTCCAGTGATCATGAACCAGACGATGACCACCAACATTGCAATGGCGAAGGGCTTACGGGATTTTTGCACGGTAGTTATTGACACGATAAGTGGGCCTTTCGGGCTCTGTTTTGCGTAATTCGCGAGAGGGCCAGCCTACCTTTAGGCTGTACCCGTGCCACTTCTTAGCGCAGGTTCTCTCCAAGAATTTACCGAGACTCCACTTGCGCTTAAACGAGCCGGATTAGTTGATTATGAAAAGGCACTCGAAATCCAGAGATCTTTCCACGCAGACGTTGTTTCTGGCATTCGCCCAAATACCTTGCTGCTTCTAGAACATCCTTCGGTATACACCGCAGGCAAGAGAACTGCTGAACTCGAAAGACCGACCGATGGAACTCCCGTTATTGATGTGGACCGAGGCGGAAAAATTACATGGCATGGTCCCGGACAACTTGTTGGCTACCCCATAGTGAAACTAGCTAAGCCGACTGAGCTAGTTGGTTTTGTCCGCGAGATCGAAGCAGGTCTTATCAAAGTGTGCGCAGACATTGGTATTGAGACTTCGCGAGTAGATGGTCGCTCAGGAGTTTGGGTTCGTGATTCTCGCGGAGATCGAAAAATTGCTGCCATTGGAATCCGTGTTGCGTCCGGAGTCTCGATGCATGGCTTTGCTCTCAATGTGAATCCAGATTTATCAGAATTCAGTAGAATCATCCCTTGCGGAATAGATGATGCAACGGTCACATCTATCGCTGAAGAACTTGGACGAATAGTGACCGTCGAAGACGTTGCCCCTTTAGTTGAAAAGCATTTATTCGAATCTCTAGTAAAGGTAAGTGCATGACAATCGCACCCGATGGACGCAAGTTACTTCGCATCGAAGCTCGTAACACCGAAACTCCTATCGAGAGAAAGCCCGAGTGGATCAAGACTCGAGCCAATATGGGTCCGGAATACACTCGCCTTCGATCACTCGTTAAGACAGAAGGGCTTCACACAGTCTGTCAGGAAGCCGCTTGTCCAAACATCTTTGAATGCTGGGAAGATAAAGAAGCAACTTTTCTCATTGGCGGAGAACGTTGCACTCGTCGATGCGATTTTTGCAATATCGACACTGGAAAGCCTGAACCACTAGATCGCGACGAGCCACGTCGCGTTGCCGAGTCGGTTCAATCAATGGGATTGAAATACGCCACAATTACAGGGGTTACTCGCGACGACCTGGATGACGAAGGTGCCTGGTTGTACGCCGAGACAATTCGCAAAGTTCACGAGCTCAATCCCGGCACTGGCGTAGAGATGCTCGCACCTGATTTCAGCGGCAACCCTGTATTCCTCAATGAAGTATTTGAAACACGTCCTGAAGTTTTCGCTCATAACCTCGAGACAGTTCCCCGCATCTTCAAGCGAATTCGTCCAGCATTTACCTACGAGCGTTCTCTCAATGTAATTTCTCAGGCTCGCGCATTCGGACTGATTACCAAATCCAATTTGATTCTTGGACTGGGAGAAACCCGCGAAGAAATTTCTCAGGCGCTTGTAGACCTTCATGCAGCTGGATGCGACTTGATCACTATTACTCAATACCTCAGGCCTACAAATAAGCACCACCCCGTAGAGCGTTGGGTTAAGCCCGATGAATTTGTTGAACTTGCAAAAGAAGCTGAAGATATTGGTTTCAGCGGTGTCATGAGCGGTCCTCTGGTTCGCAGCTCTTACCGTGCTGGTCGCCTATATAAACAAGCACAAGAGAAAAGAGCACAACTCGGAGGAAGCAAGATTGGCTGACATCGTTTATCCCCCAGTAATTGTTGCGATTAAAGCGTTCTGGAAATACTTGGGATTGAAATTTGATTTTCAAGGGGATGAAAATATCCCGCGAGATGGCGGAGCGATACTGGCCATCAATCACATTGGCTATCTCGATTTTGCACTCACTGGAACCGCTGCTCTGCCGGCTGGTAGATATGTTCGTTTCATGGCAAAGAAAGAGATTTTTGATAATAAATTAGCCGGACCACTCATGCGCGGCATGCACCATATTTCGGTAGATCGCTCAAATGGTTCTGCATCATTTGTCGCCGCTCTACGAGCGCTTAGATCAGGCGAAATCATTGGCATCTTTCCCGAAGGAACCATCTCAGTCAGCTTTGAAATCAAAGAGCTTAAATCTGGGGCAGTGCGCCTTGCTATGGGCGCTGGAGTTCCTATAATTCCAACAATTGTTTGGGGATCACAGCGCATCTGGACTAAGAAAGTGAAGCGCAATCTTCTACGAAAAAACGTTCCGATAACAGTCGCATTTGGCGAACCGCTCTACTTTGATAAGCAATCCGATGTCGAAGCGGGCGAGAAGTTACTTCGCGAAACTATGCTGAAAATGCTCCATGAAGTGCAAGAAAAGTATCCAGATTCACACGAAGGCCAGCGTTGGGCACCGGTGCGCCTTGGTGGTACAGCCCCTGCTCCCCTAAACTAATGATTATGTTTAAGAAGAAGAATAAAGAAGCAAAGATTAAGTCACCACGTTTCCAAACTTTCCGCGATGCCTACGGCGTCACCAAAAGCGTCAAGCCTTGGATCGGAGTTGCAGTTGTCGCTGTTTTTGCAGTGGTCTTGGTCATCGGCGTTGCACTGGGTGTTGTGCTTGGTCATCCTGTTTACGGCGGATTTGTTTCGATTCCATTAGCGGCTCTTGCAGCACTCTTCTTCTTCACGCGAATCGCAGGCTCTGCAGCGTATGCATCCATTGAAGGACAGATTGGTGCTGGAGCAAGTGTTCTCATGGCTATTCGTAAAGGTTGGACAACAACACCGGCAGTTGCTGTAAATCGCCAGCAAGATATGGTCCATCGAAGTGTCGGCCGTGCAGGAATCGTTCTCACTGGTGAAGGTGGATTTGCTGTTCGCCAGATGGTTCAAGATGAGAAGAAGAAGTCAGAACGCTACGCACCCGGAGTTCCTATCACCGAGGTATTTGTAGGTGAAGGTGACGGACAAGTACCTATTCGTAAATTGCAGAAGCATGTAACTAAACTTCCTAAGAAATTATCTGCTCATCAAATGCGCGAAGTTCGTGCGCGTCTTAAGGCTGTCGGTGGAATGTCGATGCCAATTCCAAAAGGCCCAATGCCTAAAGGCACAAAGATTCGCTAACTAATTCTTTACTAAAACTGTATTTGAAAAACGTTCGTTTATTCCTCGACCATTTTCATCAAATGTGATCGCTGTTATCAGCGGCATCAAGAGCGCAGTGCGAATGAGAGCCTGAAGCGGAGTTGGTGATCCGCCATCTGAGAATCGAACAACTCTGAGCCCAACCAGTCGGTGGCCAAATGAAGCTCCCCCAAAAGCGACGAGGATTGCATACTCAGCAAAGAGCAGAATCAGAACTGGGATACGAGCGTGGGGCACGCGATCGGTCAGCGAGCCCTGTCCGGCAAAGAAGCCGAGTGAAATGGCGTAGCAAGCGAGCCAGTCCAGGGTGATTCCGAGCAATCGACGGCCCTGGCTAACACGTGGGTACATGTCGGCAAGCCTATCGCCCAGTGTCTCCCCCGTCCGTGTGAGGCATTAGACGATGATGTAACACGGATGTAACACTGAAATTATGACTTTTTTACTCGGGAGAACTAGCCTTCACTCCATCAGCGGTGCTCAATGTTGAGCGGACTGTATTAGTTGCCTGTGAGATAAACAGCCTCAATTGGAGTATCTACTATGTTTAAGAATTCTTCAGAAATTTTTGCATACATCAAGAAGGAAGATGTAAAGCTCGTTGACGTTCGCTTTACCGACCTTCCTGGAATTCAGCATCACTTCAACGTACCTGTTGAATCATTTGATGAGGCAGTCTTCACTGACGGTCTCATGTTTGATGGTTCATCTATTCGTGGTTTCCAAGCCATCAATGAATCAGATATGAAGTTGCTTCCTGTTCCAGAGTCCGCATTTATTGATCCGTTCCGCCTAGAGAAGACATTGGTAATCATCTTCTCCGTACATAATCCAACAGATAACACTCCTTACTCACGCGATCCTCGTGGAGTAGTTGCGAAAGCAGTTGACTTTATGAAGTCAACAGGAATTGCTGATCAGGCATTCTTTGCTCCCGAAGCTGAGTTCTATGTCTTCGATGCAGTTCGATTTAAGACAGGCATGAACGAGTCATACCATCACATCGATTCATACGAAGGAGCTTGGAACACAGGCATCGTTGCAGATCCAGATGGAACTCCGAACCGCGGATATCGCACACGTATTAAGGGCGGCTACTTCCCTGTTTCTCCAACAGATCAATTCGCTGATCTTCGTGACGAGATGGTCATGGAACTTGGCCGCGCAGGACTCTTGGTAGAGCGTTCACACCACGAAGTCGGTACTGCAGGTCAGATGGAGATTAACTACCGCTTTACAGACATTCTCCATGCCGGCGATGAATTGATGAAGTTTAAGTACATCATTCGCAACGTTGCATGGGAAGGCGGCAAGACTGCAACATTTATGCCAAAGCCACTCTTCGGCGATAACGGCTCAGGAATGCACGTTCACCAGTCACTTTGGAAAGATGGCAAGCCACTCTTCTTCGAAGCTGGCACATATGGCGATCTTTCAGATATGGCTCGCTGGTATATCGGTGGTCTCTTGAA
>WLME01000029.1 GCA_009700365.1 Actinomycetota bacterium
GGCACATCCCCGTCTTGATGGGGGCAGCTGCCATCGTTGTCGCACAAGTTGCCTCGCATTATTCAGGAAAAGTTGCTGCACGAAAACCTGGTCGTTATTTTGCGATTCTACTTTTTGCAGTTTCACTCTTTACTATTGCCAAAACCTGGTTTAACTAGCTAACGAAGTGCCTGCGTCGCAAGTCAATCGAGCGAACTTGAACGAAGAAAGTGTTGTGCAAGAAAAGGGACGAATTTCATTCCTATCTTCTTAGGTAAATGAGAAAGTTACAGCAGGTGAGGTGCTAGCGGTATAAATTCCATTAGCTGCTTTTGTAGCAGTAACGCTACATGTTGCAGCAGAAGTGATTCGAGTCGGTTTCAATAGCCCAGCTGTGCTCACAGAACAATTCGTGCCAGTTACTCGATAACTTAAAGTTCCTGCACCAGTTCCACCAGATACAGTAATTTGAATTGTCGACGAGCGCGGTACCGATAGCGTCGTATTGCTTATTGCAAGCGGTGTTTGTGCAACCGCCGTAAAGACGAAGCTGACAGATGCACTGGTTGCTGCGGCAAATCCACTTGCGGATGCCTTTGTTGCTGTCACACGACAGGTCGTTGCCGCAGTTACCGATAGCGAATCACCATTTGAAATCAAACAGTTTGTTCCAGTGACTGCGTACGAGACAGCCCCTAAACCGGATCCACCACTTGTAGTAAGTCGAACTGCAACATTTGCGGGGTTACTCAGTACTGTATTTGCAATCCTGAGCGTCGCTTGTGGCGTGAGTGCAAAAGCAAATGTAACTGCCGGGCTTGTCGCCGCAGTAAGAGATCCTGAGGCTGCCTTTGTCGCATAAACCAAACAATTTGCAGTGATAGTTGAAGTAAGAGAATCTCCATTCGTAATGGCGCAACCAGTGGTTGGTGTCAGATAAGTCAAAGTTCCAGAGCCGCTGCCACCATTTGAGGTCAATTTGATGGAGGTACCCGGAGTTGCATTTAACGTCGTATTGGTGATCGTCAGAAGTGCCTGAGCAGATTTGCCTGAACATGCAGTTGTCATCCCATCAAGATTGAGAATCCCACCGGTGGTAGTAATTCCTGCAAGAGAGCTTCGAGGTGTGACTGTGGAGAGAATTGCACTCTTTATATCTCGAGGGTTGGTTAAACCCATCGATGCGCATAACGCAACGGCACCAGTCACATGCGGTGTCGCCATCGAAGTGCCGCTGTAGTTTGCCCAAGAGTTGAGGGGCACGGAAGAAATAATGCCTTCTCCTGGAGCACCTAAATCAACTGTTGTGGCGCCATAATTCGAAAAGCTAGAGCGCGCTCCTGTTGAATTAATGGATGCCACCGAAATAATGCAATCCCAGCCCCGGTTGTTAGCGGTGCCATCGCAAACATAATTTGAAGGATAGTTAGCTGTCGTGTCGGTATTTTGTCCATTGTTTCCAGCTGCTGCAATAAAGAGGATCCCAGCATCTCCACCGCGGTCTATTGCATCCAGCAGCGCCTGATCAAAACCGCCACCGCCCCACGAATTATTTGAGGCAACGATGGGAGCACCTTTTATTTTGAGCGCTGTGAGGTAATCAAGCGCTCTCACTGCATCAGAGGTGTATCCCCCATTTAGGCCCAAGAACTTGGCTGAAATTATTTTTACATTCCAATTCACGCCGACTACTCCAGTGCCGTTATTTGCTCGGCCACCGATGGTCCCCGACACATGAGTTCCGTGTGCATCTAGAGTGCTATTTGCTCTACCGTCAAAAACCGTATTGTCATTATTTACAAAATCCCAGCCGTTGATATCGTCGATATAACCGTTGTTGTCATCATCTAGACCATTACCTGCGATTTCGCCTGGATTCACCCAAATATTCGCTGCCAAATCAGGGTGAGATATTTGAATTCCTTCATCAACAACTCCTACCGCGATGCTTGAGGATCCTGTATATCCACGTCCCCAAGCAGAAATTGCATTGCTTCCAAAACTATTAGCTGGAGTCGTACCTGACCCATACATTCCCCATAAAGAATTGGAGGCAAAGTAGCTATCCGTAGGGGGAATATCTAGGGCATACACCTTGTAATCTGGTTGAACATAGACCACTCCTGGTTGATTACGAAGGCGCTTTATCGCTTCGCTCACAGAGACATTCTTTCCCAGTGTTAAGACCGCAGTCCGGGATGCTCGAGGAGAGATTTCCTTTGAGGAGACCGCCTCAACATCCGTTCTTGTTCTTTCTCGGACTTGGAAGTTCTGTGCACTTGTGCCCCCGTCAGAGTAAGTCACAATGACACGGTCAGGCGCATACTCCCCTTGCAGAGTTGAATCGACATCTGCCATCGTGGCGTTAGGTGATAACAATGTCGCCAAGAGCGTGATGGCGAGGAAAGCAATGCGGCGCACGGTTTTTCCCTTCGGTTTCGCTAAACAGATGGAAAGTATAACCAGTCTGTTAAAAAGGTACAGTTTTAAATCGGTTTTCGAGGGATTTGACTACCGTTAACTCTTAATCACCCGCGACAACACACCAGCCAAAGCAAGAAGTGTCACTGGATATGCCATTGCAACTGGCAATGAGAAAGTATCGGCTAGTAACCCAGTAATGGTTGGACCGACAAAGTAACCTGCAATTCCTATTACACCCACGCGCGCTAAAGCTACGCCGGAGGCAACCCCAGGTATTTTGCTTGCTGCCAACATAAATGCTGGAAACATTGGACCTATTCCAAGTCCTGCCGCGATAAAACCAAGATTGATAATTACAAACGCTGGCAGCGGATGAGAGTTAGAGAGTGGCACTGCAATCGCGATTGCAGATCCCCAGATAACTGCTCCACCGAAACCCCCAACACGTACAACTCTTGCCGGTCCAAATTTTTCAAGAGCCCAATCTCCAGAAAATCTGCTGACAATCATGGCAAGTGAGAATGATGCGAAGGCTGCCGCGTTTAACCCTTTTGCGATTCCCATGTCATCTTTCAGGAGAATTGCACCCCAGTCACTTGCAGATCCTTCGGCAATCATTCCGCCTAATAGTCCAAGACCCATCCACCACAAGATTGAGGTAGAACGAGAGAAGAGTGGAATTTTTGCTGAGGTTTCTTCTTCTCCGCCATCATGATTATCAAGTTCTGCTGGAAGTAAGAATTGTGAAAGTGGCAGGAACAGGAAGAATGCAGCAATCCCGACACCGATTAAATTTGCACGAGGTGACACAAAATTTGCAATTGCCCCGCCTAATACAGTTGTTGCAAATGCGCCAGAGCTCCACATTCCATGGAATGAAACCATCCAACGGCGATCAAGAATTCTCTCTATCTCTACTGCTTGCGTATTGGATGAAATATCTAAATTTGCATATCCAAAGCCCATGACAAAGAGAGCCAGGAAGAGTTGTAGAAATGATTCTGAGGCGCCCATAGCAATGAGTCCAAGTGGCATCACGAAAGATGCGATTGAGATAACTCTTTGAGAGCCATATGAATGAATCATGCGACCAGCCAATTGAGCGCCGACAATTGCGCCAGTTGTACTTCCGAGCAAGACAAGTCCAAGCTGCGTATTTGTGAGTCCAATCGCCTCTTTGATTTCAGGTATTCGAGGTACCCAACCCATAGATACGACGCCCATAAGGAAGAAAATGGCCCACAGCGAGTTTCGAGCTCGAGTCCCGTGTTGCATTGCAGACAATGACATGGCGCGACGCTATCTCATAAAGTTCGCACATGGACGGAATTCTCGAAAAAGCCGCAGTCAGACGATTTATCGATGCAGCGAATTCACTTGGTGTTAAAGGGCAAATCAATATCCTCGCTGAGACAGCGCGCACCGCAGTAGATGCCGCACATGGACTAGGAATCGAAGTCGGCCAAATTGCGTCATCGCTGATCTTCACACTTCCATCCGGTAACCCACTTTTAATCATCACAAGTGGTCGCCATCGCGTTGATACAGAACTTGTTGCCAAGAATCTTAATATCGCCGAACTCGGTCGAGCCGACGCAAACTATGTCAAAGAGGTGTCAGGGTATTCCGTCGGTGGAGTCTCACCTATCGGTTGGATTACAACACCAGAGATCACTCTGATTGATGAAGCACTCAATGATTACGAAGTTGTCTGGGCAGCTTCCGGTCATCCTCATGCCGTGTATCCAACAAGTTTTGCAGAACTCATTGCATGTACAAGTGCTACCCCAATGGTTGTCGGTGAGTAAGGCGAGTACTATCAAAAGATGAAACTTTTCGAGCATGGAGACTTTCCAGCTAGTCGGAAAGAATTTCTAGCAGATCTCGTCGCCGGAATAACTGTTGCAATCGTTGCTCTGCCACTTGCTATTGGCTTTGGGATTACATCAGGACTCAGCGCAACAGCCGGGATTTCTACGGCAATTGTTGCTGGGTTTATCGCGGCCTTACTCGGTGGATCCAGATTTCAAGTCAGTGGACCAACTGGTGCCATGACGGTTGTTCTAATACCCGTAATCAGTAAGCACGGCATCACAGCAATCCCTGTCCTTGGAATCATGGCGGCGGCAATTTTATTGTTGATGTCAGCTCTTAAGCTGGGGAAATTTATAAAGAAGGTTCCCGAGCCAGTTGTTGAAGGATTCACTGTTGGTATTGCGCTGCTTATCATGCTGCAGCAATTCCCATACGCGCTCGGAGTCACGAAAGGCGAAGGGGATCGCACCATAGTTTCAGCGTTTAATACAGCAAAGGATGCACTAAGTGTGGGACTCCACTGGCAAACAATCTTTGTAGTTGCCTTAACCCTTTTTATTAAATTTAACATCGTAAGAGTTCTAGAGAAATTTCATATCAAGCCATATATTCCGGCAAGTTTTTCTGCTCTTGCCATCACCTCATTCTTCGTTGTGCTTCTTAATCTCAGCGTTGCCCGCATAGGTGACATTCCACGGAACGTTGTAATGTGGAATCCCCCATCATTCTCAGGGATTGATTTCACTGGGCTTCTGCTGCCCGCACTATCAATTGCATTGTTGGCTGCAATTGAGGCTCTGCTTGCGGCGCGAGTGGCAGATGATTTAGCAAATGTATCTTTGGACAAAGAATTCAAACCTAACCAAGAGTTAATGGGACAAGGACTAGCCACGATTGCTTCTTCTTTCGTGGGTGGAATGCCCTCTACCGGAGCAATCGCTCGAACTGGAGTCAATGTCCGCTCGCATGCTCACAGCCGTGTGGCTGCAATGGCGCACGCACTATTTTTATTGATTATCACTCTCTTCTTGGCACCAATCTTTTCTCAAATTCCAACGGCTGCAATTGCAGGCGTGTTGATCGGCACAAGTTTTCGAATCTTTAATAAGGCGACAATGCTTGAAATCTTCTCCTCCACCAAATCCAATATTGCAATATTTTTAGTGACTGCGACGGTTACTCTTGGAGTAGATTTAATCTGGGGCATCATCGCAGGAGTTGCGAGCCATGTGATTCTAAAAAGATTTATCAAAAAGGGAGCGCTGTGAAGCGATTAGGACTGTCGGCCTTAACTTTGGTATTGATACTTTCTGGCTGCACGCTAGTTCCATCGCAAAACGTTGAGCTCGCTTTAGGAGATATTCCCTTTACCTGGAGCGTTCCCAAGAGTATTTCTTCTCATCTCACAATTGAGACACCATCAAACGAATATTCACAGTATGCAACCGACGCCGGAGCGGTAGCGCAAACTCTCGTGTATTACACCCCTGATTCAGGTAGTCGCACGATATTCATGGGTCTCTATTACTTCCCTAGCGCACGCTTTAAAGCTGCCAGTCGCCCTGACGAACCACCATCTTTCGGAAGTAAAGTCGTTAAGTCAGATGGAATGATTCTGAGTGCAGCAGGGCCTCAGGACTCGATTTATGATCCATCTACGCGAGATGGCAAGAACATTACTGAGCTTTACAAGAACGTCTATACGGCAAAAAGTTACACGGCGACAAAAAGCAAGTAAGAATTCCGGTGTTAATTCCGAAACTAGAGTTCGGGTTTAATTCAAGAGTTCAGCAAGCAACTTTTCTACGCGAGCTTTAATTTCATCTCGAATAACGCGCACCGGTTCAATGCCTTGACCTGCCGGGTCATCTAATACCCAATCTTCATAACGCTTTCCTGGATAGAACGGGCAGGCATCTCCGCATCCCATCGTGATCACGGCATCGGATGCTTGGACTGCCTCAGGTGTCAGTATCTTCGGTGAATTATTTGCAATGTCGATTCCAATTTCAGCCATCGCTTCTACTGCAATGGGGTTAATCGAATCCTTTGGCGCAGAGCCTGCAGATAGAACCTCGACTCTTCCTTGACCGAGTTCGCGCATAAATCCAGCCGCCATTTGCGAACGTCCTGCATTATGAACGCAGACGAAGAGAACTGTAGGTTTGATCATTTATTTTCCTGACTTTGATTTTGAGGTCAACTGTTTAAATCCAGCGTATCCAAGCGTTGCGCCGACAATCTGTGCCGCAATAAATGCCGGAACAGAGGAGATATCGATTCCTGAAAATGAATCGGAAAGACTTCTTGCAATAGTAACTGCAGGATTAGCAAAAGAGGTTGATGAGGTAAAGAAATAAGCAGCACCGATCCAAGCGGCAACTAAGCGTGGAATTTTCTTATCAATTCCTTGCTTGAGCGCCAAGAAAATAATGAAAATAAGTCCGGCAGATGCAATTACTTCGCCTAATAAAAGATGGGCGCCATTGCGAAGGTGTTGCGAAGGCTCCAACGCTGGGTGCTCAAACATGAGATTCGCAAGAACTGTTCCGAGCAATCCACCAAGAATCTGAGAAATTACATAGAAAGTCGCGATTGGTAAAGAGAGCTCTTTTCGGAAATACGCGATTGCAGTGACCAGAGGATTGAAATGTGCGCCACTGATAGGTGCCAAAAGGGTGATTAGTATGTAAAGGATAAAAACAGTCGCGACAGTGTTGATGAGTAAATCGATGCCTAAATCAGAGCTGAGGTTGGTCGCCATGATTCCAGAACCAACAACGGTCCCTACAAGTGTGGCGGTTCCGATACATTCGCCGAAGAGCTTTTTTCTGAGCATGAGTATCCTTTCACTATGAAAAGCGTCGAGAAGGTCACTGTCGCTTACTTTTTCACTATTGAGAGTAAGAGTATTCCATTTGCCTTCTTGAGCATGGCACTCGACCGGGTTCGGAGTCGTAAGTTCACCGGAATTTCATTTTCAAAGCTCTTGGGGACAGGCTCTGGAAAGACTTTCACACCCACAGATGCAGATCTTTCTCGATGGGGCATGATCGTGGTTATCGAACGGGATCGGTTAGAAGAGTTCGATTGTTCATCGATAGTAGTTAACTGGCGTAAACGAGCAACTTCCGAATTCCGAGTGGTCCTATCACCAATTTCATCACACGGATTATGGGCGAAGGTAAACCCATTTGATTTTACTAAGCCAATTTCTTCTCCTGATGTTCAGGTCGCTGCAATAACTCGTGCGCGAATCAAATGGCAGAAGAACTTTACATTCTGGGGAGCAGTACCCCCTGTTGTTACAGATCTTCACAACAGCCCAGGATTGATCGCCGCAATTGGAATTGGCGAAGCACCAATCGGGCTGCAAGGGACTTTCTCGCTCTGGGCATCGGCTGGGGCCCTCCGCGATTTCGCATATAAAGGTCAGGCACATCAAGTTGCGATTGCCCAGACAGAGAAGATTGGTTGGTATAGCGAAGAACTCTTTGCGCGCTTTGAAGTTCTTGATATTCGAGGTGAAATTACTACCAAGGCTAGTAAGTAAGGCAGACTTGCACCATGTCGATTCGCCACTACAGCCCCCGTCACAGGCGTCGTAGGGGAATTTCCCTAAAATCTAGAAACCTCTTATTCTTTTTTGTAGGGCTCACAATTGCTCTACAAATTTCATACCCACTCATTCAAGGTAATGCCCTGCGAATTGTCACAATTGCTACGGTGTATATAGGTGCACTTGCAATGGTAATTCATGGCCACTTGTCTTATGGCGCAAAATACTCGACGCGATACCTTCCGATTACCGCACTCTTTGGTCTTGGCGTAGAAGTTCTTGGCGTACATACAGGATGGCCATTTGGTGTTTATCACTATGACTCTTCACTAGGACAAGCGATCTTTGGAGTTCCCTTAGTAGTTCCTTGTGCTTGGGTGATGATGGTGCATCCTGCTCTGCTCGCTGCTCGACGCATTGCAGGCAACTGGGTCTTTCTCTATGGCGGAGCAATACTTGCTGCATGGGATCTATTTCTTGATCCGCAAATGGTTGCCGCTGGTCGCTGGACTTGGGAAGTCTCGGGATCTCATCTTCCATTTACACCAGATATTCCATTGTCGAATGCATTCGGCTGGTTGCTTGCAGGTTTGGTAATCATCGGAATCCTTAATGTCGCTCTGCCTCGCGAACGTCGAAAGGATGCAGCATCACTTGCCGCAGTTGATGCGCTGCTTCTGTGGACGTTATTTGCAGGTTTTGTTGGCAATCTCTTCTTCTTCGACCGTCCGGGTCTAGCTTTTTTTGGAACCATCATTTTGGGGGCACTTCTTACGCCTTACTTTTTCTCCAGTTGGCTCGGCCATAAAGATTAGTTGAAATGTCACAAATTCTGCTTTACCTAGATTTCATCATCTTGATTATTGCGCTAACCAACTTCGCAACTATTCGAATTCCGAAAAATGATAAGACCGTTAAGAAGTCGGTCTCAGTTATCGTGCCAATGCGCGATGAGGCAGAAAATGTGCACGAATTCATTGAGGCTCTGGCAGGTCAGCAAGGTTTATCAGATTACGCAATTATCATCATTAACGATTCATCTAGTGATAAAACGTTGGACTTTCTTCGCCAAGCAACAGCTGGTGATTCTCGTTTCTCGATAATCGACTCTCCTACGCTTCGCCAAGGATGGCTTGGAAAAGTATCTGCGCTCCAATATGGATACGAAGCCTGTAGTTCTGAAGTCATCGTGACACTTGATGCCGACGTTCGATTGAAAGCCAATGCACTGATGCGCGCCGCTAATCAGTTAGATGACTTAGCCCTTGATTTTGTCTCCCCATACCCACGACAAATCGCCGTCACATGGAGCGAAAAACTGATTCAACCAATCTTGCATTGGTCGTGGATGAGCACGGTAATACTTCGCCTTTCTGAGAAGTTTCCGCGACGATCAACAGCAGTTGCAAATGGACAATTTTTTGTCGTTCGTAAGGCGGCGCTCGATGACATCGGAGGGTTTTCATCCGTTCAGAGAAAAATTCTTGACGATATCGAGCTTGCCCGTGCTCTCATTGCTGCCGGATACAAAGGTGTTGTCACCGAAGGATCGGAAATTGCAAGCACTCGCATGTACGGCTCATTCTCAGAAATCCAACAAGGCTATGGGAAATCATTGTGGAAGGCTTTTGGTGGTCCAGTTGGTTCCGTGCTGGCTGCAATCTTTATTTTCGCAACCGGAGTTGCCCCAGTTATTTTCTTACTCAACGGCTACTTCTTGGGTCTTATTCTCTACTTCTACATAGTCCTTACTCGTGAAATAAGCGCACTGCGTTCACGCACAAATCCGATGTATGCATTTATGCATCCGATTTCGAGTCTCTTGATTATTTATCTGCTCGGTTACTCCTGGATTAAGCGTGGAAGTATCCAATGGAAGGGTCGCACCGTATGACCGGCAACGTTGGGAACGTGCAGAACCCAGAAAAGATCGCAGTAATAGGCGCAGGCATTGGTGGGCTGTGTGTTGCAGCGCGTCTTGCAAAGGCAGGACACAACGTAACTATCTTCGAAGCATCACACCGTACGGGTGGCAAGTGCCGCACAGAATGGATCGGGCGATACGCATTCGACACTGGTCCATCGTTACTTACTCTGCCTGCTGTCTATCGAGATTTCTTTCAGCGCACGGGCGATGTGATGGGTCGCGTTCTTGATTTACAAGAAGTTAATCCGTCCTTTGATTACCGCTTTCATGACGGGAAGAGTGTTAAATTTTCAAATCTATCTCGTAAAAAAACGCTTGCATCTATCGAGAATTCTCTCGGTGCAGATGCTGCAGCTGAATGGGATCGCATCATGCTTCAATCCGAAGCAATGTGGGATGTATCCCGCGAACCATTCATCGAGTCAGAACTGAAATCTCCAGTATCACTCTTAAAACGGCCACGCCTAGTAAGAGATTTAAAGACTATCTCCCCCTGGAAATCTCTCCGAGGGTTGAATATAGATAATCCATATCTGTCGAAAATCATGGATAGATACGCGACCTACAGTGGTTCTGATCCACGCTATGCACCTGCAGTTCTTTCGACTATCGCCTTTGTAGAAGAGGCATTTGGCGCATGGCATATAAAAGGCGGAATCGGCACCCTTTCAGAAAAGATTACTGAGCGTTGCGAAAAGCTGGGAGTTGATATTCAACTCAACTCATATGTCCAAGAGATTTCCCAGGCAGCGGGTCGTGTAACGGGATTAGTTGTGAACGGGAACAAGCAAAGTTTTGATCGAGTGGTGGCAAATGCCGATGCTCAATTTGTCTATGACACATTGCTGGCACCAACAAACAAAGTTGTGAAGGTTCGCAAGAAGCTGGCAAAGCAAGA